>JAGRHB010000139.1 GCA_020445245.1 Gammaproteobacteria bacterium | reverse complement strand
CTCGACAAGGCACTGGCCGTGCGGGACGCACGCCGCCTATTGGAAGAAGAACAAGACGGAGACGGGGTTACCCAGACGCAGCTGGCCACCACGCTTCGCGAGTGCGGCTATGCGCTGGGTCAGGGACGGATCTCGCAGATGACTTACGCCGTCGACCGGTTGCTACCGTTGCTGCCGGTCGCCCTGCAAGGCGGCATGGGTCGTCCCCAGGTTGAACGCATCCGCCAACTCGAGCGGGCAGCGCAGATCGTCTGGCGCCAGCACGCCTTGGATGCAGAAGACGACTTCGAACAGACCTTCGCAACACTCTGTCGTCGCTACGATGACCCGGCGTGGGACATCAATAATCTGCGACGCGCACTGGAGGCGGAGATCGCCGAGCGGGCAGATGTCAGCATCCATGCCGTCAGTCTTGCGCTCGACGGCCACCTGGTTGGGAACGTGAGCCAGTTGGACGCTCCCGTTCCCGAAGGGTCGTCCCAACCGACCGGTCAGGAAATCGAGAGCCCCAACCCGCCAGGGGATACTGGGACTATGGTCCCGAGATCCGAGTGGGCCACGAAAGAAACGGACAGTGCCGGTTCACGCGCGTCCCACCAGCGGACTTCGAGTGAATGGGATTCGGCCGCAGTGGCAGCCGACGATGGGGCGCAGAGTGGCCAGGCCAGCGCCGCGAAACCAACACAACCGTCAAGGCGCAATGACCGGGAATCGGCACTGGACGGGATGGATCTGAAGTCACTGCGTGCCCGGGCCTGGACGTTGGCAACTCGCCTGGCGCAGCGTAACGCCCTGGGCGAGCTGATCCAGCCGCTTTCCGGCAAGGGTCTGGGCTTCGTGCTGAGCGACGTCCCGGATCCCGCTCTGGTAGAGCAACTGGATGAAGATGGCTTGGCCCAGGTCTCGATGGTCTGGTGGTATCTTGCTGCCGCATCCGAAATGACGGTGGCACAGGTGGAGCACCTGTTGCCGGCGCTCGGCCAGGATTCGGTGCTGAGACAAGCGCTCGAAGAGCAGGACGCCGGCCTGTTGTTTTCGAGTGTCTGGACCCTCGATCCTGGGCATATGGGTTTTCGGCTGTGGCAGCGGCTCGACGCGCGCAGCTGGAAGGACCTTGTGGATCTCATGGAGACCTACCGCGCGTTACATCAGGCCGCAAACAACGCAGGCGAGGGCCTGTGGCAATGAGTGCGCCAGCCGGGACCAAGGAATCCGAACTGGTGATGGCCGTGATGCTTTACGCCATTCGCTGCCTGTCGGAGAACGACCAACACGCCCTGCGTAACATGAACTTCGGTCCGGAAGAGGTCGCGGCACTGCGTGAACTGAATCTGGCCGATCTCTACCGTGTCGGCAGTCTGCAGGCGCACTGTCTGGACATCCGGCTAGACCGCAACGTGTACTGGCCGATGCTGTCGCACCTGCGCCGCGAACGCGAGAGCGAGGAGCTGCAACGCGACCTCATCCAGGCCGATGCACCGCTCGAAATGATGCGCAGTCTATTCGGTGTCGGTTCACGGGAGTACACAAGGCTGCGTCGCATGCTGGCCGTGGAGCCTGCAGTCGGTCGCCCACCGGAGCCCGATGAAGCGATGGCGCACCGGCTCTGGCATGCGTTATCCGCGCAGTTGGAGACCGATAGCGGGGACGGCATCGATCCCAGCGCGTATCTGGTCGTACACCGCGAAACTGGCGCCTCGCTGCGGGCGATCTGGAGTCTCGCGCAACGCCTGCTCGAGTACGGCGACGTCTATGCACCAACCGAAAAGTCGTCGACGGCTGCCAAACCACCCAACGAGAAGAGCAGCGGCCAGCATAGGGCGGCCGGCGGGTGAGTGTGTTGAACGCACGATGGCATGACGCACGATGAAGCAGACATTCGACCGGAGACCTATGCCCTCGACGCGCTGATCCGCGAAACGATCGCCCGCGGGCGCTGCGGTGGCAGCACGCCCGCGGCGGACGCGCTCCTCTTTCTTGGTAACTGGCACCACGCCTTTCCGGCGCTCGTGGTGGAGGACCCGGTCCTCGAGCCGGTCGATAAGCTGGTCTGGATGGTCGTCTATCGAAGCGCCCACGGTACCGGCAGCAAAGCGGTGTTCCCCAGTTACGCGGACATCGCACGCCGCGCGAACGTGTCGTCGAGTTCCACAGTATCCCGGGCGATTGTGATCCTGCGTGCCACGCGGTGGCTGTCGCTGTGTGCACGAAGCCGCGACGCGAACGGCCGTTTTGCGGGTAACGTGTATGCACTGCATGACGAGCCGCTGCCGCTGGCCGACGCTCTGCATCTGGACCCGGGCTACATGGCGTTCCTCCAGGATTCAGCCAATCACCACCACGCACGAGTGCGCCGCGTGGCAGCGGCTGTCTCGGAATCGTTGGACAAAGATATCCAGGAAGGGAGAGACGTTCTGGCCCCGGTGAACCCCATCGAGCGCCGGTTGGAGGCGGTTCAAGCGATCCGCCAGGGCGGCGATCGGCGCTATTTCGCCTTCAATGGCGATGTTCTTGCGAGCTTGTCGAATAAAGCTACGGGAAAGGATCTTCATGACCGCGGGCAATATTCAAAGACGGCTGCAACAGACCCGCAAAATTCAAAGCCGGTACCACGTAGTAGTAGTAAATATAAAAATACAACTACAACAACACAAACAACTTACGAAGATTCCGCGCGCGAGGCTGTATCGCTCGAGGGGCTGGTCTTGCCGCCACGGCTCAAGGACAACCAGCGCGCACTCGCCGCCCGGTACTTGGCGACGGTTCCTGCCGAACAGCGGCAATCGGTGTTGGACGAATTGGCCGGTCGGCTTCAGGCGGAGCAACGCGGCGCCAAGCCCGTTTACGACGAACTGCGCTATCTGCACCACCTGTGCCGGCAGGTGAATGAAGGGGGCTTCGTCGCGAACCTGGGGCTGAAGGTGCAAACCGAGCGCGACCGTCGCCACGGCGAGGCCAAGCAGTTGCGTGAGGAGGCCGCCACACGCGCACAAGAACGCAAAGCTACGACCTCTCGGTCACACGGCGAGAGCGCGCTGGCTGAGATCCGCAAGCAGCTGAAGGTGCCTCCAACACGCGGGGAAAAACCCCGTTGAGGCGTCCACCTAAGGGCGCCTGCGAAATTATTCCAGTGGAATAATCCTGCCAAGAACGCCGACGGTGCGTGCAGCCGTTTCGCGTTCACTGCGTGCCCGTTCCGTGCGGTGATAGTGCCCGTATCGACACCACACGACGATGAGCACCGCCTGCCCATGACCCAGATATCCGGCGAACCCTCAGCTGCCCAGTCCACGCACGACGGTGTCGCACAATCGGATGACCGCCCGGGGGTCCTGCGCGGCCGTGCGACCCTCACGCTGCAAACGCGTCAGGCGCAACGGCTGGTTAAGGGCCGCGGCACCAGCGCCGAAAAGCCTGCGATCATCGGGTTGCTGGGTTTCGCGAACGGCGTGCGAACCCTTTGGCACGGTGCCCGTGCCGATGACCCCTACGCCGACTGGTGGCTGCTGCAGGTCGAAGACATCCTGGTCCAGGCAGGGCACGAGCTACTGACCTTGGAGCAGGGCATAGCGAAGCGGTTCGAGGCCCTGGGCGCGATCGAGGTGGCACCGCCTGTCTCGTTGAAGCCGGCGCGCATCGCGCTCAACTTCAGCAATCCCTACGCGTTTCGCGCCGCCGGTCTGATCGGCCGCTTCGATGCGCTGGTTTGCATGATTCTGAGCGCTCGACATGTCGGATTGGTCGAGCGTGACGAGGCCGAGAAGACGTTGCACCGGGGCGGTCGTTGGGTGAGGCGTGCGCTGCAGAGCCCGGTCGGATATCGACTGCTGGGCGTGACACGCGACGACATCGACCAGGGAACCGCGAAGGCCCTGCAGGCCCGGGACGCAATGGGTGAGATCCCAGACGACATTCGGCAAGGCACTCGCCGGGCACCCCATGCGCCGACCGTAGCCCTTGTGCAACCCACTGCCATGACCGATGCGGTTCACCTGCGTTCGTTGGGCGATGACGTGTGATGCGTCGAGAGGGTCACCGAGAACTCGCACCCATGACGGGTGCGTTTGTGCTGGTTGCGGCGGGCACGGGCCGAATAATCGTACCTATCGATCTTCGCCTTGAGCGCCATCATGTCGGTAAACGAACTCGCAGAACCGAAACGTCTCAGCCTGACCCTGGATCCGGGCCTGGTCCTGGAGCGCCTGATCTTGCAGCGGCTATCCGGGCTCACGCGCAAGCGCGGCCAGGACTGGCTACGTTCACTGCTCGTGCAGGGGTTCCTGGCCGAAGGCCGCTGGATTCGCAGTGATCTGCGGGGCGATGACACAAACAAGGGTCCACATGAAACAAGGGTCCCGGCCACACCCTTTGCGGGCTGGCTCGGGCAAGCGCATTCGGCAAAGCAGCCCGATGTTGAGTCGGCACCGGCCGCGGCGACCGCAGCCGTTCCGTCCGCGATTGCCCGCACGGACACAAAACCTTTCGCCCATCTCCGCAAGGTGATCGGCTGAGCCCCATGACTCTCACCACCGGAGGCGACCGTGACCGATAGCGAGACCCCAAACCCCATCAGTATCGGCCTGGACGACGGCTATGCGTTCACCAAGGTGGCTTTGTCGGATGGACGCGTGATCGCGATCCCGTCGCGGGCACGGATCGGTCGCGCAAACGTCACCTGGCTGAACGGCAGCGAGCAACGGGTGTTCGAGTACGAGACCGACGACACGCTGTTCTCGGTCGGCGAAGTGGACGGTGAGCCGACGCACTTCGACGGTTACCCGTTCTCGGGTCTCAACCGTGCCATCGTCCAGCACGCGATGCACGAGGCCGGGCTTGCCGGACGGTCGGTGCATGCGGTGTCCGGTTTGCCCGTCAGCAGCTTCTACCTGAAAGACGGCAGTCAGCGCTTGGAGGTCGTCGAGCGCAAGCGGGCAAGCCTCAAGCAGGCCGTCCGGCCGATTGATGTCCATCAGCCTGCCGCGATCGCGTTCCACGAGGTCATTCCCGAGGCCCTGGCGGCCTGGTACGACCACATCATCTCGGAGGCCAGCGGCGGCGTGCAACTCGAGGGCGAGCGACTCGGCGAGCCGGTCGCGGTGGTCGACATCGGTGGGCGCACGACGGACTTCGTCGTCGTCGCCGACCAGGCGGTACGTCACAACAGCTCCGGTTCGTTGCGCTGCGGCTTGCTGGATCTTAAACGCCAGGTCGCCGACGCCATACGGGCAAGATTCGATCTCGAGGAGTTGTCCGATCGGGCGACCGAGGATGCCGTCCGCGAGGGCAGTGTGCGTCTGTTCGGCAAGACACACGATGTCGCCGACCAGGTCCGGGACGCACGTCGGCAGCTCGTCGAGCGCCTGCACGCCGAGACGCAGCGTCAACTTGGTCGTGGCGCCGAACTCGAGCGGATCCTGTTTGTCGGTGGAGGTTCGGTGGCGCTCGCGGACGACATTGGGGATTGGTTCCCGAACCAGACTATCGCGCCGCATCCTGCTTTCGCCAACGCGCGGGGGATGCTCAAGTACCTGCGCTACGTTTGTCAGGAGCCGGCCTAAGCACAGTTTCATACGTGGTCACTGCGGTCT
>JAGRHB010000138.1 GCA_020445245.1 Gammaproteobacteria bacterium | reverse complement strand
CGTTGCTTACCGCTTATTTGGATAACCAATCAGCGCTCTGCGCGCCTTGCCTGGCCGGATTTGCGGGCCAACGACGGGCATCCGCATGCTGTTGACAGGCCCCGGCACGCAGCAGGCAGGAATTCGGGTATGCTTCCGCGCCATGAGCGAAAAACATCTTAGCAGCACCCGGTTCGACGATTTCCCCTTCTCACAGGCAATTATCGACGGCATCCGCGACGCCGGTTTCGAATTCTGCACCCCGATCCAGGCGCAGACACTGCCGATCGCGCTGGACGGGCGCGATCTCGCCGGCCAGGCCCAGACCGGCACCGGCAAGACCGCCGCCTTCCTGCTCGCCATTCTGCACCTGCTCGACCAGGAGCCGGCCGACATCTCGCGGCGACCCAACCAGCCGCGTTCGCTGGTGCTGGCCCCGACGCGCGAACTGGCCGTGCAGATCTACAACGACGCCTGCGTGCTGGCGGCGCACACCGGCCTGAAGGTACGGGTCGTCTACGGCGGTACGGGCTACGACTCGCAGCGCAAGTCGCTCGAAGAAGGTGTCGACATCCTGATCGGTACGCCGGGGCGGATCATCGATTACTTCAAGCAGCGCGTGTTCGACCTGCGCGCCGTGCAGATCCTCGTGCTGGACGAGGCCGACCGCATGTTCGACCTGGGTTTCATCAAGGACATCCGCTTCCTGCTGCGGCGCTGTCCCGAGCCGCGGGACCGCCAGGGAATGCTGTTTTCCGCGACCCTCTCGTACCGCGTGATCGAGCTCGCCTACGAGCACATGAACAATCCGCAGAAGGTGGTCGTCGAGGCCGAGCAGATCACTGCCGACAGGGTGCGAGAGACCGCCTATATGGTGGCCAACGACGAAAAGATCTCGCTGCTCATCGGCCTGATGCGGCGCCTCGAGAATGCCCGCGTGATCGTTTTCATCAACACGAAGCGCGAGGCCGACCGGGTATGGGGCTTTCTCGAGGGCAACGGCTACCCGGCGGCGATCCTGTCCGGCGACGTGCCGCAGAAGAAGCGCCTGAGCCTGCTCAATCGATTCTCCACCGGTGAGGTTTCCGTACTGGTGGCAACCGACGTGGCGGCACGTGGGCTGCATATCGGCGGCGTCACCCACGTCATCAATTATGACCTGCCAGACGACGCCGAGGACTATGTGCACCGCATCGGGCGCACCGCGCGCGCGGGTGCCGAGGGCGATGCCATCTCGTTTGTCTGCGAGACCTATGCGTTCTCACTGCCCGACATCGAAAAATTCATCGGGCACAAAATCAACGTCGACCCGGTGACCGCCGAACTGCTCCCGGATATCGATCCACGCAGTCGCGTACGCATCGACCGCACCGACCGGGTGCAACGGCGCGACGGCGGCGGTGGAGGTGGTCGTGGCGGCCCGCGCCGTGGTCCCGGCCCACAGAGCGACAAGCCTGCCGCGAAGTCGGAATCCCCGTCCGCTGAACGGCCGCGGCGACCGCGCCGACGCAAACCCAAGAGCAGTGGCCAGACGCCGGCGTGAGCACGCCAGACATCCCGGTCGAGAACAAATGCAGCCGCTGCAGCGGTTCGACCTGCTGCACCTACATGACCGAGGCGCTGGGGCCACTGCGTTCAAAGGCCGATTTTGATCATGTGCTGTGGCAGATCTCGCACGAGCACGTCGAGGTCTACCGGGATCAGGATGGCTGGTACCTGCTGATCCGCGGCCACTGCGAACACCTGCAACCTGGCGGAGCCTGTGGGATCTACCAGCAGCGCCCTCAGGTCTGCCGTGACTACAGCAACGACTGGTGCGAATTCGACGAACCCGCCGAGACGCATTTCACTCACCACTTCCGCAACTACGCCGAGTTGTTGGCGTACTGCCGCAAACGCTTCAAGCGCTGGGACGGCTGAGCATGGACGCCGTCTGCCGCCTGACCTGAGACCGGGCCCGATGAGCGCGTTTCGAAGCACGTTCGCGTCTCTGATCCTGCTGGTGGGCAGCGCCGCAGCATCCGCCGCCGAATCGGCCGACATCCTGCGCATCGGCATTTTCCCGCGCCGTCCGACGACCGATACGCAGCAGATGTTTCAGCCACTGGCAGGCCACCTGTCGACGGTGCTCGACCTGCCGGTCACACTCGACACCCCGCCCGACTACGCATCTTTCTGGTCAGCCGTCGAACAGGGGCAGTACGATCTCGTCCACTTCAACCAATACCACTACGTTCGGGCGCACCACGAGTTAGGATACGAGGTCATCGGGAAGAACGAAGAGTTCGGGCGCTCGGTGCTGCGCGCGAACATCCTGGCACGCCGCGATAGCCGCTACCGGGACCTGAACGACCTGCGGGGCCGCAAGATACTGTTCGGCGGCGGCCGCAGCGCCTTCATCAGCTACATCCTTGCGACCGACATGTTGCGCGACGCGGGTCTGCAGGATGGTGACTACATCGAGCAATTTGCGCAGAACCCCATCAAAGCGGTTATCGCCCTGTACTACATGCAGAGCGATGCGGCGGCGGCCGGCGACGGCGCGTCATCCCTGCCGCTGGTGAAGCAATCATTCGATGACCGGGAGCTGCGTGTGCTCGCGCAGAGTATCGCGGTACCGCATATCCCCTGGGCGGTCAGCCCCGGCATTGAACCGGCGCGGCGAAGGGCGTTGCGCGAAGCGTTGCAGGGGCTCAACCACTCTGCGCAGGGCCGCAAGGTGCTCGACGGCATGCAGCTGACCGGGATCAGGCCGGCGCAGGATGCAGAGTACGATGTGGTGCGCAGCATCGTCGCGCGCGTGCTCGGCGAACACTATTGATCACACACGGTGGCTATCATGGACGAGCCGACAACCCCGCCCCCTGAAAACAGCAGCCATCTGCCCAGCTACCGCACCCGCTATGCGTTGATCGTCGGCGGCGTCGCCGTTCTGCTGGCCATCGTTTCACTGCTGACCTATCGCTACATCGTCGCCATCAGCACGCGGGCAGGGGCCGAGGCCGGCCAGCGGGAAGCCGGTATCGTGCTGCTCAACGACGGATACGGTGAGCTGTACCAGGTACGACAGGCACTGCATGATTTCCTGCTGACGCCATCAACGGATCAGCAGCGGCAACTCGAGGTTGCGCTCAAACGCGTTGATTCGGCATTCAGCCGCCTCGCCGAAGACAGCGCCTCCGGCCCCAGTCTCGACAACGCCAAGATCACCCTGGCACTGCGTGACGACACCAGGGAATTCATCACCCATGTCGGGCAGCTGATCGGTATACGCCTCGATCCGGCGGCGTGGTTCCCGGCCGCCCGGACTATCGACTCCGACATGCAGACGAACAACAGCCTGTTCACCGCCCACCTCGACGCGCTGATCGAGTCCGTCCGGATCAGTAACGATACTGCCGATCCCACTGTCCTCCCAACGCTGTACGAGACGCAGAAGGCATGGCTGCGCATGATCGATGAAGTGCGACTGGTCATCGCCAACCGCTTCGGCGTCTTCACGACGGATCCTCTGGCGGGAATCCGGACCCGTGCCGGCAACGTACAGGTGTACAGCGATCGCGTCCAAAGCCTGCTGGACGCAATCGGACAGATGGCACATGCGGACCCCGTTCTGCGGTCCGAGACCGCTGCATTGGGGGAGTACGCCGCCGCCTGGCAGGCCGGGTATGGGGAGCTGCTGGCGCGGCTCAACGACAGCGACTGGCGCACCGACATCAAGTACCTGCACAGCGAGATCGACCCCCATCTGCAGCGTATAGAGGAGCGGCTGGACATCCTGCGCATCGAGCTGCAGACGCAGGCACGGCGGCAGGTCGACTCACTGGCCGGCATCAGCCGGCGCCTCGGCTGGGTGCTGTTCGGTTCACTGGCATTGCTGCTGCTTCTCGGGGTCGCCGGCTACCTGAGTTTCGACCGGCTGATACTGCGTGCCATTCGAAATCTCGGCGACAGCCTGAAGGCACATGCCCACGATCCGCTGCGCGTGCTTCCCAGCGCTCCCGTGGTGAGCGAGACGCGCGACCTGATCAGCGCTTTCACCGACATGCAGGCACAGGTGCGCAAACGCGAGCGCGAACTCGACCACCTTGCCCATCACGACACCCTTACCGGGCTCCCCAACCGAGCGCTGTTCCGTCGCCGCCTCGCCGCCGCGATCGAGACAGCGGGGCGACATCAGATGCTGGTGGGGCTGCTGTTCATGGACCTGGACAGGTTCAAGCAGATAAACGACAGCTACGGACACGCGGTCGGGGACCAGCTGCTGGTCGAGATCAGCGACCGTCTTCTCAAGGTGTTCCGCCAGGAAGACCTGGTCGCGCGCCTGGGCGGCGACGAGTTTGCGGTGCTGCTGGAGAACCTGCACGAGCGCGGTGAGATGACACGACTGGCCGAAAAGGCACTCAGCGCGATCCAACGCCCATACGAATGCGGCGGCCACGTCTTTTACAGTGGCGCCTCGATCGGGATTGCGGTGGCGCCGCACGACAGCACCGACGCCGACCGACTGATCCAGCTGGCGGATGCCGCGATGTATGCGGCCAAGCGCGACAGCGGGTCCAGCCTGCGTTTCGTCGATGCCGAGCTGACCGCTGAGGCAGCCGCCCAGCACGCACTGGAGAACGAGCTGCGCGAGGCCGTCCGACAGCACCAGCTGGAGCTGCATTTCCAACCTGTCGTGGCGATGGCTGATGGCCATAACCACAGCTACGAGTCACTGCTGCGCTGGCCGCATGCGCAGCAGGGCATGTTGCGCCCGGCCTCGTTCATGGATGCGCTGGCCGACGCCGGCCTGTGCAGCACGATCAGTGACTGGGTACTGGACCAGCTGCAATCGCGACGGCCGTCGGATGACGCGGTGCTGTCGATCAATCTGAGTGCGCGCCTGCTGCACGACGAGTCGTTCGCCCAGCGCCTGTTCGACCGCATCGACGAGGGCAGCCTGACACCCACCCGACTGATCATCGAAATCACCGAAGACACGCTGGAGTCGGACCTCACGGCCGCGGCACGCGTGCTTCACGAACTGAAGAGCCGCGGCGTGCGCATCGCACTGGACGACTTCGGCACCGGACAGGCCTCGCTGAGTCACCTGCGGCGATTTCCGTTCGACTACATCAAGATCGACCAGTCGTTCATTGCCGGCATCGGCAAGGTCGCCAACGATGAAAAGCTGGTCCAGGCGATCATCCGGCTGGCCCATGCGCTGGGGATGGAAGTGGTCGCCGAAGGGGTCGAGACCGAGGCACAGCGCGATTTCCTGGCCGCCGAGCAGTGTGACTACCTGCAGGGCTACCTGGTCGGCGTACCGGCTGCCGGCAGCGAATCCAGGTAACCACGCAGCCCGGGCAACAGCGCCGAAAAGCCACGCACCGCCGGGAACTCGTCCACCCTGCGCTCGGACTGCCGTGTGTCGGGCAGCAGGATAGCCAGCAGGTGGCTGATCCCGTAGTCCCGTGCAGAGCGCAGCACCGACAGGCTGTCGTCGACGAACAGCGTGCGCTGCCGGTCGAATCGTTCCTCTGTCTGCAGCCGCTGCCAGAAGCCGGCGTCCTCCTTGGGCAGGCCGAGGTCGTGGGCGCACACAACGTGGTCGAGGCGGTGATGCAGACGGGTCCGGCGCATCTTCAGCTGCAACGATTTCTGATGGGCGTTGG
>JAGRHB010000137.1 GCA_020445245.1 Gammaproteobacteria bacterium | reverse complement strand
TCAGATCGCCGAGGCCAGGGACGACAGCTGGTATGACGAGGTCGCCAAATCGGTGTACCGCCCCGATATCTATGCGACGGCCGCGAAGGAGCTGATCGCCGAAGGCAAGATGACTGCCGACGAATTCCCCGACTTCGCCAGCGAGACCGGCTACCGGGCACCGCAGACCGAGTTCATCGACGGTGTGACCTTCGACGGTACCAAGCCCAACGCCTATCTCGATGCCTTCGAGATCGGATTGAAGGGCAGCGAGAAACCATGAGGCACAGGGTCCGGGCGGCTTGGTACGCCGGGACCCCCTCAGCGAACAGAGTGCTAACGGAGTACGACATGATCGGGATTATCCGCAACCGTAAGACATTCGCATCGGCGCCGCTTGCCGGGGCGCTAGATTTTCTGGCCGGTGAGCGCCTGGTGAACCTGACCGGCAACCTGGCGCGCAACGTCCTGGTGCCCGCCGCAGCGATCCTGGTCTTTTTGCTGCTGTGGGCTGCCGGTGCCAGCAAGGTACAGACGTCGCTAGGCGTATTGCCAGGCCCCGACAAGGTATGGGAGCAGGGCGTTGCCCTTTACGGCGAGCACCATGATGAGAGGGCACGCGAGGCTGCCTTCTACGAACGCATGCAGGCGCGCATCGACAAGGCGATGGCCGCCGGAAAGTCAGACGAGCACATCGCGAAAATGGAAGACCGCAAGTACACCGGCAAGGCGACCTTCATCGACCAGATCTTCACCAGCCTGTGGACGGTGATGACCGGCTTTGCCATCGCTTCGTTGATTGCGATCCCGGTCGGCATCGTGATCGGTATGAATCAGACGCTGTATCAGGCCTTCAATCCGATCATCCAGGTGTTCAAGCCGGTGTCGCCGCTGGCCTGGCTTCCGCTGGTCACGATGGTGGTGTCGGCGGTGTACGTGAGTGACGACCCCTGGTTCTCGAAGTCGTTCCTGAACTCGGCGATCACGGTCACGCTGTGCTGTCTGTGGCCAACCATCATCAATACCGCAGTCGGCGTCTCGGGTGTGAGCAAGGACCTGATCAATGTCAGCAGGGTACTGCGGCTGAGCTGGCTGACCAAGACTGTCAAGATCGTCCTGCCTTCGGCCATTCCGATGATGTTCACCGGTCTGCGCCTGTCGCTGGGTATCGGCTGGATGGTGTTGATCGCCGCCGAGATGCTGGCGCAGAACCCTGGCCTTGGCAAGTTCGTATGGGACGAGTTTCAGAACGGCAGCTCCAACTCGCTGGCACGCATCATGGTGGCTGTCGTCGTGATCGGCTTCATCGGCTTTCTACTCGACCGTGGCATGTTGGCGATGCAGCGCGCGGTCAGCTGGGACAAGAACGCCATCATGCGCTGAGCGCACCGTGCAAGCGAAAGCATCACGACCCACCACTTGAAAAGAGCCCTTCTCCGACATCTGGATCTGCACCATGAACACATACCTGAACATCGACCACGTCAGCATCACTTTTCCGACCGATCATGGTCCACTCAACGTGCTGGACGACATCAACCTGAAAGTCGAAGAGGGCGAATTCATCTCGCTGATCGGTCACTCCGGCTGCGGCAAGTCGACCGTGCTCAATATTGTCGCGGGTCTGCTGCAGGCAACGGCCGGCGGTGTGCTGCTGGAGAACCGCGAGGTGCGTGAGCCGGGACCCGATCGCGCCGTGGTTTTCCAGAACCATTCCCTGCTGCCCTGGCTGAGTGTCTACGACAATGTGCGACTGGCCGTCGACCAGGTGTTCCGGCACAGCAAATCAAAGGCCGAACGGGATGAGTGGACGCGCCACAACCTCGAACTGGTCAACATGTCCCATGCATTGCGTCGCAAGCCGGACGAGATCTCCGGCGGGATGAAGCAGCGTGTCGGGATCGCGCGTGCGCTCGCCATGCAGCCCAAGGTGTTGTTGATGGACGAGCCCTTCGGTGCGCTCGACTCATTGACCCGCACACACATGCAGGACTCCCTGATGGAGATTCATGCACACCTCAACAATACCGTGATCATGATCACCCACGATGTCGACGAGGCGGTGCTGTTGTCGGACCGCATCGTGATGATGAGCAACGGACCGTCCGCCACGATCGGCGAGATCCTCCATGTCGACCTCGAACGCCCACGCAACCGCCTCGCACTCGCCGAAGACCCTTCCTTTAACCACTACCGTGCCGAGGTGGTGAAGTTCCTCCACGAGCGGCACCGGAATCCCGCCACCCCGGCGGCGGCAGGTGCATCGACTGAAGTGCCTGAAAACGTCGTGCGTCTTCCGGTTTCGCCATTGCCGGTGGGGGCGTCAGTCGCCCCTGTCCTCGAGAAGCGCAAGCTCACACTGGGCTTCATCCCGCTGACCGACTGTGCGCCGCTGGTGGTGGCCAAAGAGAAGGGGTTCTTTGCTGCGCAGGGACTGGACGTTGAACTTTCTCGCGAGTCTTCCTGGGCCAACATCCGGGACAAGGTATGTACCGGGATGCTGGACGGCGCTCAGATGCTGGCGGCGATGCCACTGGCGACGGGGCTCGACAACCGGCACTGCCAACCGATGGTCACGGCGATGAGCCTCGATCTGAACGGTAATGCGATCACGGTGTCGAAGGAGCTCTTCGGGCGGATGCTGGCCACCGGTATCGATGGTCTGGATACGGCTACGGGATCGGCGAGGGCGCTGAAGAAGGTGATCGATCAGGACCGCCTGGCGAATCGTCCCAAGCTCAGCTTCGCAGTAGTGTTTCCGCAGTCATCGCACAATTACCTCTTGCGCTACTGGATGGCCGATGCGGGTATAGACCCCGACGAGGACGTGCGTCTGACGGTCGTGCCGCCGCCGCAGGTCGGGCACTACCTTAGGGCAGGGCTGATCGCCGGCTGTTGCGTCGGTGAACCGTGGAACACCTATGCGGTATCCGAAGGACTCGGTCGCACGCTGATTACCAGTCATGACATCTGGAACAACCACCCGGAGAAGGTATTCGCTGTCACCCGCAGCTGGGCGCAGGGCAACCCGAATACACATCAGGCGGTATTGATGGCGCTATTGCAGGCCTGCGCATGGCTGGATCAGGCGGATAACAGGTCTCAGGCCTGCGAACTGCTCAGCCAGGGGCGGTACGTCAATGCACCGGTCGATGTCCTGGAAAAGTCGCTCACCGGCACCTTGCAGTTCTCGTCCGGCGAGAAGCCGCGGAAGGCACCCGACTACAACGTGTTCCATCGCTATGCCGCGAACTTCCCGTGGCGCTCACATGCGCTGTGGTTCCTGTCGCAGATGATGCGCTGGGGGCAGATCGAATCATCGGTCAAGGTCGAAGACATCGCGATGTCGGTATACCAGCCAGAAGTGTTTCGTGCGGCGGCGCAGGCGCTGAACCTGCCTTGCCCCGAACATGACTACAAGCTTGAAGGCGTGCATACCGCGGGCTGGTCGCTGACAGCTGAAGGCGATTCGATTGCCATGGGGCCGGACCAGTTCATGGACGGCCGGCAGTTCGATGTCGCGCGGCTGCAGTCCTACATCGAGGGCTTCGCCGTCTCACGGTTGCCACGTCTGGACAACGAATCATCGACGGAAATCGGGGATGCGCCCCGCGGCCTGGCCGAGAAGGCGATCTGAAACGAAAAACGACGCTGCGAAACAGCACGCACGGCGTCACCCAGTTGTAGAGAGGCAGATAAAATGAAACAGAAACTGGTATTGATCGGCAACGGCATGGCCGGTGTACGGACGCTAGAGGAACTGCTCAAGCTCGCCCCGGACAGCTACGAGATAACGGTGTTCGGTGCAGAGCCGCATCCCAACTACAACCGCATCATGCTGTCGCCGGTGCTGGCGGGCGAAAAGACGATCGACGACATCATTCTGAACAGTCGTGAATGGTACGCCGAAAAGGGTATCAGGCTGATCAGCGGTGATCCGGTCGTGGAGATCAATCGTGCCCGGCGACATGTGCGGACCCGGGACGGTGTGGTTGCAGGCTATGACCGCCTGCTGATCGCGACCGGCTCGAATCCCTTCATCATACCGGTGCCTGGCCACGACAAGGCGGGTGTGATTGGATTTCGCGACATCGCCGATGTCGAGACCATGTTGCACGCGGCAAAGGACTACAAGCGGGCTGTCGTGATCGGTGGTGGCTTGCTTGGGCTCGAAGCGGCCAACGGCCTGATGAAGCAGGGCATGGAGGTCCACGTTGTGCACCTGCTGGACAGCCTGATGGAGCGCCAGCTCGACAAGGCGGCCTCGGCACTGCTCAAGTCCTCGCTCGAGACGCGTGGCATGCAGTTCCTGATGGAGGCGCAGACCGCCGAGATTCTCGGTGACGACCGCGTGACCGGCGTGCGCTTTGCCGACGGCTCGGAAGTGGCAACGGATCTGGTGGTGATGGCGGTCGGCATCCGCCCCAACATGGCGCTGGCGCAGCAGGCCGGCCTGCATTGTGAGCGCGGCATCGTCGTCAACGACACCATGCAGACCTTCGATCCGAGGGTCTACGCGGTCGGCGAGTGTGTACAGCATCGTGGTTCCTGTTACGGCCTGGTTGCGCCCTTGTTCGAGCAGGCCAAGGTGGCGGCCAATCATCTGGTCGAGATGGGTATTGCGCGCTACGAGGGATCGGTCACCTCGACCAAGCTCAAAGTGACCGGTATCGACCTGTTCTCAGCCGGCGAATTCAACGAGGGAGAGGGCGATGAGACGCTGGTGCTGCAGGATCCGTCGCAGGGTGTCTACAAGAAACTCGTGATCCGTGACAACAAGGTGAAGGGCGCGGTGCTCTATGGCGACACCATGGACGGCACCTGGTATTTCACGTTGCTTCGCGAAGGCACTGACATCTCGGCCTTCCGCAGTACCATTCTTTTCGGTCAGCACGACCTCGGCGACGCCGGTCACGGTGACGCCTCTGCCAGCGTGATGGCGCTGCCGGCCAGCGCCGAGATCTGCGGCTGCAACGGCGTCTGCAAAGGTGACATCGTCGACGCCATTTCCAAAAAGGGGCTGTTCACCCTCGAAGAGGTGCGCGCGCATACCAAGGCATCGAGTTCCTGCGGTTCATGTACCGGCCTGGTGGAGGCGATTCTCGCCGGCACTGTGGGTGAGGGTTACGACAAGGCGCCGAGCAAGAAAGGCATGTGTGGCTGTACGGAGCACAGTCACGACGAAGTGATTGCCGCAATCCGCAAAGGAAAACTCAAGACCATGCAGGCGGTGCGCGATGCGCTTGACTGGAAGACCCCGGACGGCTGCGCGAGCTGTCGCCCGGCGCTGAACTACTACCTGCTGGCCAATTGGCCTGCGGAGTACGAAGACGATGCACAGTCACGTTTCATCAATGAGCGTGCGCACGGCAATATCCAGAAAGACGGTACCTACTCGGTAGTGCCGCGCATGTTCGGTGGCTTGTGCACCGCCAATGATCTGCGCGCCATTGCGGACGTGTCGGACAAGTACAAGGTCCCGGAGATGAAAGTTACCGGCGGTCAGCGTATCGATCTGTTCGGCGTGAAGAAGGAAGACCTCCCGGCGATGTGGAAGGATCTGACTGATGCCGGTTTCGTCAGCGGTCATGCCTACGGCAAGGCGATGCGCACGGTGAAGACCTGCGCCGGCAAGACCTGGTGTCGCTTCGGCACGCAG
>JAGRHB010000136.1 GCA_020445245.1 Gammaproteobacteria bacterium | reverse complement strand
TCGGCACGCAGCGAGCAGCAGGCCAGCAATCTGCAGGAGACGGCAGCCAGCATGGAGCAGCTGACATCGACGGTGCAGCACAATGCCGACAACGCCCGTACCGCCAACGTTGAGACGGCCAATGCCCGTGGTACGGCGACCAAGGGCGGCGAGGTGGTCGCCAGGGCGGTGGAGGCGATGCAACGCATCAGCGTCTCCTCCGGCAAGATTGCAGAGATTATCGCCGTGATCGACGAGATTGCGTTTCAGACCAACCTGCTGGCCCTCAATGCCTCGGTCGAGGCGGCGCGCGCCGGTGACCAGGGGCGCGGTTTTGCGGTAGTGGCTGGTGAGGTGCGCAATCTCGCCGGACGCAGCGCCACCGCTGCGCGTGAGATCAAGGGGCTGATCAGTGACAGCGTCGAAAAGGTGAAGTCGGGCACGGCGCTGGTCAACGAGTCCGGCAGCGTACTGGACGAGATTGTCATCGGGGTGAACAAGGTTGGCGATATCGTCGCGCAGATTGTCGCCGCGTCGGAAGAGCAGGCCAGCGGCATCGGCCAGGTCAATCAGGCGGTGGCGAGCATCGATGAACTGACGCAGCGCAACGCCGCACTCGCCGAGCAGACCTCGGCGGCATCGGCAGGCCTGAAGGAACGCGCGGGCCGGATGCTCGAGCGTATGGCGTTCTTCCGCTGAGTCGTCCCGTCGCAAGACGAACCCCGCGCGAGGCGGGGTCGCGTTGCTGTCGACGGCAACCCCGGTCAGGGTTTGGTCGTACCCGCCTTGAGCGCACCGTCGAGGCTGGCGAAATAGGCCGACAGATCCTTCATGTCCTCAGGCGACAGCGCTGCCACCATGCCCTGCATGATGGCGTTCTTGCGCTCGCCTGATTTGTAACCCTGCAATGAATGCAGCAGGTAGTTGGCATACTGGCCACCGATATTCGGATAGATCGGGGCTGCGCTGATGCCGGTCTCGCCGTGGCAGGCGAAGCACGGTGCGGCCTTCTCTTTGCCGGCTGCGGCGTCACCGCCTGCGTATGCGGCTGTACTGGCCAGGGTGACCGTCCACACGGTCGCTGCGATCAGTTTCTTCATCGTCGTTTCCCTCACTTGCCCATGCCCTGCCAGAACGCGCCGATATCGGCCATGTCCTGATCGCTCATGCTCATCGCCTGGACGTTCATCGTGCCATGGGTGCGCTGGCCATCCCGGTAGGCCTTGAGCGCTGCGACGATGTAGTCGGCGTGCTGGCCACTCAGTTTCGGGACGTGGTAGGTGGGGTAGACGTTGTTGTAACCGGGGATGCCATGGCAGCCGAGGCACGTCTCCGACTTGGTCTTGCCGGCCATGGCATCGCCTGCCGCAAAGCCGGCTGACGACAAGATCAGCAGCCCGCATGTGGCCGCTGCGATTTGGAATCTCATGATTGCTTCTCCCTTGAGGTGTGTCACGGTCGCCCGCCGGTTGACCGGTTGGGCGCCAGATTTCTTGTACCGGGCATTCTAGAGTCCGGGTCCGGTGCTGCATAGCCACGCAGTCCAGGGTTTTTTCTGCCGCGCACAATGCGTACAGGCCTGCACGGCCAGATCAGTGCTGGCATCCGGGGCAGTAGGCGCTGGCGCGCTGGCCGATCTGCAGGGTCCTGATCGGTGTCGCGCAGCATCGGCAGGGTTCGCCGGGACGCCCGTAGACGAACAGTTCCTGGGCGAAGTAGCCGGGCTCGCCGGACTCATTCACGAAGTCGCGCAGCGTAGTGCCACCGCGCTCTATCGCGCGCGCCAGCACCGCCTTGATCGCGTCCGCCAGGGCGTCCAGGCGGGCGCGGGAAATCCGCCGGCACAGGGTCTGCGGGCGGATCCCGGCGTGGAACAGCGCCTCTGATGCATAGATATTGCCGACGCCGACGACGACGGATCCGTCCATGATCAGTTGCTTGATCGCGACCCGCCGTTGCGCCGCCGCACGTTGCAGATGACTGCCGCAGAAGGCGTCCGACAGCGGTTCGGGCCCCAGGTCGCGCAGACGGGGGTGGGTGAGTGGATCGCCCTCGGCCCACAGCAGGGCGCCGAAGCGCCGCGGGTCATGCAGGCGCAGGCAGCGCTCGCCGAACAGCAGGTCGACATGGTCGTGCGGGCGTGCGGGACTGTGTGCCGGCAGTACGCGCAAGCTGCCGGACATGCCCAGGTGCGCGATCAATGTGCCATGGGCGAAACGCAGGAGGATGTACTTGCCGCGGCGTTCGATGGCCTGTACCGCGTGGCCGCTCAGCAGGCCGGCGAGGTCCGGCACCGGCCATCGCAACTGCCGCTGGCGCACCACCGCGCCACGGATCACCTGGTGCAGCAGATGCGGTGCGATACCGCGGCGGGTGGTCTCGACCTCTGGCAGTTCGGGCATTCTCAGTCCCCGGTGAAATGCCTTGCCGGCAGGGTCAGCAGGTTGAAATACACGTCGTCGATCACCTTGATCGTGCCGTCCATCAGCACGTAGCGGCTGCGCTGTGCCGGGTCTCGGTCACCGAAAGCTACCCGGACTTCGTCCAGTTGAAGCACGGTGCCCGGCTCGGCCAGGCCGTACTGGGCAAGGTCGTTGCCAGGTGGCAGCGTCCTTTCCACGACTGCCTGCGAGATCGACAGCAGCTGTTCGACACGATGGCTGCGTGCCTTCGCCCGGCCGGGATGGACCAGTTCCCAGCCGTCAGTGTTGCGCCGCAGCGCGATCTGCAGATCCCCGGCGTGTTCGATGCGGACCGTCGAGATAGTGCCCACGTCCAGCGAGGTGAGCCGGATTGGCGTGGCGAGCTGCTGCGGCCAGAGGTGCAGCACCAGCAGCATGGCGGCGATGGCGCCGAGGATCAGATTGACGCGGGTCCAGCGGTTCATGCGCGGCGTCGCCTGGCGCGCAGCCACAGACCGAAGGCGAGATAGCTGGCCGGCAACCCCGCCATCAGGCCCAGTGCCAGCACACCGGCCATCCGGGCCGACCAGCGAATGTCGAGGTCGGGGGCGGCGCTGTCCGCGGCGACCAGCGCGTTGTCACTCAGCCAGTTGAGCAGGCCCAGCGCGAGCGTGAGGTTTTGCCCCTGGCCGATCTGGTCATTGGTGATGAAATGCCGGCTGCCGATCACCAGCAGGCGCTGCTCGATACCGTCGTCTTCGCGTTGCAGCGCCAGGCCGACCGACACCGGGCCCACCTGCTCACCGAGATCGGGATTGCGCCCGATGCGCCCGTGCAGGTCGCCGGTCTCGTTCCAGCTGCGCGGACTGCTGTCGAGCCGGCCGACCACGGTCCAGCCGCCGCTGTCGGCCAGCGTCAGTGCCCGCGCCTGTTTCAGAACGCTGGCGCCTTCGGGTGGTCGCCGCAGCAGCGCTTTGGGGTAGTCGTTGACGACGGCGTTGTCCGGGCTGTCCAAGCCGTATTGGGCTGCGGCGGCATCGACCACGATGCCGGGCAGGGTGCCGACCCGGGGCCCGTCGGGGAAGGTGACGGGGTCGGCCCGATCCAGCAACCACATGACCGGACCGCCACGCGCCGCGAAGCGACCGATCTGTGCCAGGGTTTGCGCACTGTAGCCTTGTTCCGGACCGGCGATGAGAAGTACGGCGGTGTTGTCCGGCAGGCCGGTGGTGTTGCGTGGATCGACCGCGACGAAGCGGTAGCCGAGCACTTCGGCGTGGCTGACAAACCGGGCGAGACCGCCAGGCGTCTCGTTGGGTTCGGCCTCGCCGTGACCCTTGAGGGTCACGATCCAGCGTTCGCCGCGCAGCGCCAGGCGGTTCAGTGCCAGATCGATCGCCGCGGTGCCGGGCACCGGAATCACCTCGCGTCGCGGACCTGCCTGCAACTGCAACTCGCCATGCCGGGTCACGCCGTGTTCGCGCGCGAGCGCGGGTTGTTCCACCGGGTCGATGAAGCGCAGCGTCGGTCGGCCCGGATGTGCCAGGTAGGGTGCCAGCAACTGCTCGATCTGCGCCCGCTGTACCGGGTAGTCCGGAATGAAGGCGGTGATTTCGAGTGGCGCCTGCAGCGCGTCGAGTGCGTCCTGTGCGGTCGTGCTCAGCGAGTGGATGCGCTGGCCGCTGACGTCGAGTTGCCAGGTGTATTGCTCGCTGACGCGCGCGGCGAGCAGCAGGCAGGCCCCAAGCAGGCCAAGGAACAGCAGCCGCCTGACCATCAGACGTCGCCCCGGCGGCGCGCCAGCGCGTAGCTTCCGTAAAGCAGTGATGCGCCCGCGGTGGCGAGGAAGAAGACGATATCCTGGCTGCGCAGCAGCCCGGCCAGCCATGGCTTGATGTGTGGCAGCAGGGCGAACCAATACCAGGGTGCCTGGGGGCCACTCAGCGAGTCCAGCAGCCAAAGGAACAACAGGATGCCGTAGCTCGCTGCCAGCGCAGCCGCCGGGTGGTCGAACAGGCTGGACAGGAACAGGGTGATGCAGCCCAGCCACAGGCCGAACAGCAGCAGGCAGGCGGCGGCCAGTGCAAAACGCGGCCAGTCGAGGTCGACGCCGAGTCCCAATGCCGCCAGGGTGAGCAGGGCGCTGAGCAGCAGTGGCAGCGTCGCCAGCCACAGGCCCAGCGCCTTGCCGATCGCGATCTGGGTGCCGCTGACCGGTGACGACAGCCACAGCGCGATGCGCCCGCTTTGCACCTCTCCGGCCAGGCTGCCCATCGCCAGCAACGGGGCACACAGCAGCAACAGCAGCACCAGGGTGTTGAATGTGGGTGTGATCACCAGGTCCATCGCGCCAAGCGTGGAGGCCCCGGCCTTGAGTTGGGGTGCGATGCCGGCGAAGGTCTCGAGCTGGGCAAAGCTCAGCCAGGCGACGATCAGCTGGCCGAAGGCCAGCAGCAGCCAGAACATCGTGCCGGCACGCAGGCGTCGCCACTCGTGCAGGGCAATGGCACCGATCACGCGTCTGCCCCGGTGCGGGACGCCGGCTGGCGGAAATGCGCGAGCAGGTCGGTGTCGGGAGTTACTGCGTGCTCTGACCGCTTGCGCCCGCCGTCGAGCAGGATCACGCGATCGCACAGGCGTTGCACGTCGTCGAGAAGGTGCGTGGCGAGGATCAGGCTGCAGTGGGACGAGAGTGCGCCGAGCAGCTCGCGGATCTGTTCGGTCTGCAGCGGGTCGAGCCCGGCGGTGGGTTCGTCCAGGATCAGGATGTCCGGCTCGTGCAATACCGCCTGCGCCAGGCCCAGACGCTGCAGCATGCCCTGGGAGAGCCTGCCGGCCAGCCTCGTGCGCACCTTGTCGAGCTGCAGGGTACGCAGCACGCGTTCGATCGCTGCGTCCAGCGCCTGTCGCCGCAGGCCGCGCAGCTGACCGGCCCAGCGCAGGTTCTCGACCACGTTCAGCTCGGCATACGCGGGTACGCGTTGCGGCAGGAAGCCGATATGCCGCCGCAGTGCCGGTGCCGCCTGGTCGAGGCGCTGGCCGAGCACGCGCACCTCACCGGTGGTGGGGGCAAGAATCCCGGCGAGCAGCTGCAGCAGGGTCGATTTGCCGGCGCCGTTGGTGCCCAGCAACGCCAGTCGGTCGCCAGCAGCCAGCTGCAGATCGACATCGATCAGCCGCGGGTTCCGGGCGGTGCCGTAGCTGACTTGACGGGCGAGCAGGAGAGGTTTCATGCGGCGCCAGATTACCGTGCCTGCACACGAAAGCGAACCC
>JAGRHB010000135.1 GCA_020445245.1 Gammaproteobacteria bacterium | reverse complement strand
GACTTTGGCAGTGACAAACAGCATCACCCTGACCCTGGGTTATACTTGGGACGATTACGTGGTCTGGGGCAACGATACCGGCATTCTGCCGGATGCGAACCTGCCGATCACCCAGTTGAATGGCACGATCATCGGCCAGGGCCAGTTGTCCGGTTCGCCGGAGATGGTTTCTTTCACTTCGACGGACCCGTTCCGTTACATTTTTGTCAGCGGCAGCCTAGACACAGGTTGTCTTTTTCCGTGCAGTGACGACTTCCGCGTGGCCGGTCTGTCGATCAACACGATGCCCCTGATTCCACCGGAAGCCATATCCGCAGTGCCATTGCCCGCGGCCTTGCCGTTCTTTCTGTCGGCCATGGGTTTGTTCGGCTTTGTCGGTTGGGGTCGACGCGGCCCGAGGTGACTTGCCGAATATTGCCAATCGCAGTCGGCTGCAAACAACAAGAAAGCGAGAACAATAATGACGAAGCTGGGATCAACTGGATTTGGAATCGGCACGCTAGCCTGCCTGACACTTGGGCTCTCACTGTCAGGATCTGCCGCGTATGCTATGACCTACGGTACAGTTGACGTGACTGTGAACCTGCCGGCATCGGGTCAGAAAACGAACAACCTGCGAACCAGTGCATTGCCGGGCACCACCGTGTATGCCGGACAGTTTTCTGGAACGTTTAACACCCCATCAAGCGGGTTCACGCCGCCCAACCTGGTTGGGGACAATGGGACTTTCGATTTTGTCGGCTGGTGTCTCGAACCACAGGAATTCTGGAAAAAGGACTGGAATTACAGTTTTGTCGATATTGGTGATGCACCTGTCGTTGGCGCGGGAACGACGATGTCGGCACGCAATGTGGAAGACGACATGCAGCGACTGTTCGGTGGCATCAATCCGAACACCGCGAGCTTCCTGAGTGACCAGAAGAACCGTGATGCATTCCAGCTGGCCGTATGGGAGATCGCGAACGAAGACGTGATGCTTGGCGGCAAAGTCGACTTTGACGTGGATGCGGGCAGTTTTAAGGTCACCTGGTTGAAGGACAATACGAATTACAAGAACGATGTGATCGCGCTGGCGAATCAATGGCTCGATGGTGCCGCCAACGAAGGTGCCGGCGAATGGTCGCAGGCATTGCTCCGCGCGATCGTGTCACCGGGCAGTGGCAGTGGAGGACGGCAGGATTTCGTTGTGCAGCTGCCCGGATTTATTCCACCGGATGCCGAGATCGTTTCTGCAGTCCCCTTGCCGGCGGCAGCCTGGCTGTTCGGTTCGGCATTTGTCGGCATACTCGGCGTTGCGGGGTGGCGTCGCGTCTGACCCGGCGCGTCGGAGCACGGGGCGGAGACGGGGGTGGTGCACTGCGGTGCCCACCCCCTTTTGCTTACAGCTTGTACCTGTATTGCCGCTAGTGTTGCCATGCAAAGTTGGCTGCTGTGTTAGCCTTTCTGTGATTTGACACGATTGATGCCGAGCGACAGTTATCCCGGATGTACGAAGCCTTTTACCGACTGAGCGAAAAGCCTTTCACGATCCTGCCGGATCCGGAATTCCTGTACCTGGGCAAGCGTCATGCTTTGGCCTACACGATGCTCGAATACGGTGTTGGGCATGGCGCCGGCTTCACGGTAATCACCGGCGGCGTCGGTTGCGGCAAGACCACGCTGATCCGCCACCTGCTGAACAACCTGGGGCAAGACGTCACCGCTGGCTTGATCTCGAATACGCAAAAGGAGATCGGCGAGCTGCTTAAGTGGGTGTTGCTGTCGTTTGACCAGCCCTATGACGCCACCGACAAGGTCGCGCTGTACGATCAATTGCAGCGATTCCTGATCGATCAGTACGGCAAGGGCAGGCGCACGGTGCTGATCATCGACGAGGCGCAGAACCTCGGCGGTGATACGCTCGAAGAGCTGCGCATGCTGTCCAACATCAACGCCGACAAGCACCAGCTGCTGCAGCTGGTACTGGTAGGTCAGCCACAGCTCAAGGAGATGCTGCACCGACCCGAACTCGAGCAGTTCGTACAGCGCGTATCGTCGGATTTCCATATCGCGCCGCTGACCCGGGAAGAGGTCTCCGCCTATATCGGTCACCGCTTGGGCGTGGCTGGGCGTTCGGAGCCGCTGTTCGATGAGAAGGCGCTGTTCGTGATCTTCAAAGTTTCGGGTGGTATCCCGCGCAAGATCAACGTGCTGTGCGACACGTCATTGGTCTACGGCTTTTCGCAGGGCGCGGAGCTGATCACGGCCGAGATCGTGATGGAGATGCTGCGCGACAAGGCGCGGTACGGCGTTTTCGGTGCGGCGGCGAGTTCGCCGCCGGTGCCAGCGCTCGGCACGCCTCGACCCGCCGGCGCACCGTCCAAGGTCGCCGACTTTCCAAGCGATGCAGATTCCGCGCGACAGCTGTTCACGACGCTGTCCGACAAGAAAAAGTGACGGTTTCGCGCTGACCGCGAAACCCGCCATCGTTCCTCACTTCGCCAGCTGAAACGGCCCCGCCAGGAACAGCCGCACCAGGTCGACCTGGCGGTTGACGCCGGTCTTGCGAAATACCGCCTGCAGCTGCACCCGCACGGTGTTGGTGCTGGTGCCGTAGGCCTGCGCGACCTCTTTCAGACTCATGCCATTCGCCAGCGCCACTGCCACCGAGGCCTCGGCCGGAGTGAGCCCGTAGGTGTCGGCCAGCACATCCGCCGACATCGGCTTGCTCTGCTCCGGATCGGCGACGAATACCGCGACGCACGCGGTCTGGAACGACATCGCACTGAACATCTCGAGGTGATGCAGCGGCATGACCAGCAGCGGCGTGGGGAACTGCCTGGTGCTGTGACGCAGCCCGAGGACGCCACCGGCCTGGGCATCGGCATGCGTGGCAGACGCCTCGGCGAACAGCCTGGCGAAGCGGTCGGCGGTGGCCTTGTCGGCAAACACGAACGCGTTGTTGCGGATGCTCAGTGCCGGGTGTGCCTCGATGACGGACTCGGCCATCGGGTTGCTGTAGGTGATCTCGCCCTTTACGTCGAGCAGCACCAGCCCCATCACCAGCTGGTCGAGCATCGCGTGCACGGCGGTTTCCTGCAGGCGCAGCCGGGTGAACTCGCGGTGGATGCGGAAGGCGCGCTGAAAATGCGGCGCCAGGTCGGTGAGTACCTGCAGCTCGTGTGCGCGCCAAGGCCCTTGCGCCTGCCCGCGCTGGATCGCGACCGCCCCGGCGCGCCTGTCCTCGCGGAACAGGTGGGCGCCACCGATGTGATAGTGATCGAACTTCTGCATGTAGCCGGTGAAGAAATCGCCGCAGACGGCCTCGAGTTGCTGCCGGTCGGGGATCATCAGGTGATCCGCCGATGCGACCCCAATCGGCACCGTGCGTGCGCTCAGCTCGTAAAAGGGATCGAGCTTGTAGAAGTGCTGGGTATAGGCGACCGCGGCATCGGTCTCGACGCCATGTGCGAACGCGAAGCTGGCCTGCTCGTACTCCAGGTCGCGGTACATCAGGCTGGCAGACTTCGACCCGGTTGCCTCGGCGACCGGCCGCAGCACCTCGACCCAGTGCGCCGGCGCATACGAGGCCTCGTAGATCTCGCCGACGATGTGCAACAGCTCGGGCGCAACCGGCTGCCCGACCAGCGATCCGCCTTTCGTACCACCTTCCATAGTGTATCCCTCTTGTTGTGTTCGGCGGCATAGTTCAAATGGATGATGGCGGATTATAGCGCGCTGCATAAACTGCAAAGTATGCGTTGGGGCCCCGCACGGATGCGCGCCAGGCCGCGCTGAAATGGATTGATGCAGCTGGGCCCCGACGCATTTCTTGAGGGGCTACCGGGCGTCAATTGGAGCGCATCGACAGAAAATGCGTGGCGACATCGGCCAGAAGGACAATGCAGCAAATCCCACGACAACGCTTTGGGTAGCCGTCCTGTCGCGCCACGTGTTGGTGTCCCTTCGGTGGTCCGCTACGCCGGGCAGGGTGCGCGGGCGATGAGCCACGATCGCCACGGCTGCGGCATGCTGGTGCTGTCGCGCCGCGAAGGCGAGTCGATCCTTATCGGTGATGACGTGCGCATCACCGTGCTGCAGGCGAAGGGAAAGCAGGTGCGCTTCGCGGTCAAGGCGCCGCAGCACATGCGCATCCGCCAGGAGCGGGGCGACGGCGGTGGTTCCACCGAGCCTGAGTGACTTCGGCGTGCGACCAAATCTGCGCACCCACTGCTGCGCCAATGCGGAGAGTTTGGCGCAACAGGGCAGAGTAGATCTGCGTGAAGCGCGACCCTGGCCGCCGCGAGGTCGGGCGGAGTTTTGGCGTTCGTCCGGCCCCGTCTTGATGTGTTGCTCCAAGGCCGGACTGCAAGGCTTGCCGCACCTGTAACGCTGGGTTTTAATTCGAGAAACATTGCCCCCGTGGGGCACAGTGGCAACCGGCCGAAGCCGCAGTCAGCGGCAGTCGAGATCGACAGGGAACGCAAGGAACGATGGCAGGGACAGCGACCACCAGTCGTAAGGAACGTATCAGCGAATACGTCAAGGCAAGCAGCAAGAGCCCCGTGGCCGCGGTGATCTACTCCTTGATCTACGGCCCGTTTGGCTGCATCTACACCGATCCGAAGAGTACTGTCATCGCACTGCTGGCAGCTGTAGCGCTGGGCCTGGTCTACTGGCCGCTGATCGCCGTCGTCTGGGTCGCCTGCGTCATCGTCGCCCCGTTCCAGGTGAAGAAATACAACGCCCGCTTGAAGCGCGAGGCGCGCTACACGGTGGTCTGAGGTTGTGCGAGAGCGCCTGGCGCGCTGAAGAAGCGCCCCCGTGCTCAGGATGTCCTGGCGCGCAATACGCTGACTGTGTTTGGATCGCCGACATTGCCCGCCCAGGGCGGGCCCGCTGCGTTGCCTTGTCTGGTCGGCCCTTGGTCTGTGCGGAAACTGCGAGGCAAGCGTTCCAGGTGGCCGCCGGACAAGTTCCTCGATGCTATGCGTATCTAGCACGTACCGAAGCGGCGCGCTGACAGGCCCACGTCGTCCATCTGCCTGCACGTCCATCCATCGTGTTCATGCGTCTTCTTTCGGGAAATAGATCACGCCGGGCAGACCCTCGAAATGGTCGTCGGAGGTAACTAGTTCGACACTGTGTTCGCGAGCGCTGGCATAGATGACGGCATCGGCGAAGGTCAGCTTGTGCGACAGCGTCAGATCTGCCGCTACGAGCGCGATATCGGTACTGAGGGGTACGACGAGACTCCCGTCAGCAAGCGCGATGGTATCGAGCGCCGTGCTTTCGCCGGATTCCCTTTTTACCCACTTGTAGAGCTCGTACTGCACCGTGGTCGGCACCAGCAACTCTGCCGGGTTGCGGTGCTGTATTCAGTGGCTGTCGCGAGGGGGTGCGACTGCGAGATGGGGAATCACATCGAGCTAAAGACAAACTTATGTGCAGTCTTAGAAAGACGATTTAATGAATTGAAAAATAATGAAAATATTGACGGATATGGTGACAATCACATCGGCTTGTTGATCAAGAGTCAATAAGCTAAATGCCAGCGATGCCCCCCAAACATACCCCCGCGTAGATCTGCTAGGAAATGAGGGGACTTGGCACCCGTCCACGTTAGCTTTTTGAGCCGTGGCGCCCAGCCCCGAATGTGATGTCTTGGTGCATTGGTGTCTACGTGTCAGGCTGTAATAGGTGAAATCAAGAGGGACTTGGCATGAGTCGTTTGACGGTTACTCTCGATGACGATTTGCACCGCGCCCTGAAAGAGACGGCGGCGCGGCAGGGGCGTTC
>JAGRHB010000134.1 GCA_020445245.1 Gammaproteobacteria bacterium | reverse complement strand
CAGACCAACCTGCTCGCGCTGAATGCGGCGATCGAGGCGGCTCGTGCCGGTGAGGCCGGTCGCGGGTTTGCCGTGGTGGCTGACGAGGTACGCAAACTGTCCAAGCGGTCGAACCGCTTCAATGAAGAGATCCGCTCGGTGATTGGCGAATCCATGCATGCCATCGATGGTGCCCGCGAGGCTATCGCCAAGCTGGCGTCACAGGATATGAACTTCGCGATCCAGGCCAAGTCGCGCGTCAATGCGATGCTCGATCGGCTGACAGAACTCAACAAGTCGGTCGAGGGGACTCTGGATCAAGTGTCGGGTATCAGCGGTGAGGTCAACACACTGGTCGGTGATGCTGTGCGCTCGTTGCAGTTCGAGGACATCGTGCGGCAGCTGGCAACCTATGCCGAGCGCCACCTCGATCGCGTGCATGAACTTATCAGCCGCATCCATGGCGGTTTATCGGACCTGCGGCAATCCGAGACACGCACGCCGCAGGACTTCGTGCGCGCCCTGCAGAGTATGCAGGCCGAGTTGGATGAATACATCGCCACGGAGTTGACGTCGGACAGCAAGCCCGTGGCCCAGGCATCCATGGGCGAGGGTGACGTCGAACTCTTCTGAACGACGCGATCAATGGTGCCGAGGCGGACCACGCTGTGGCATTGCAACTGGAGAGGTGGCATATGTCGGTGACAACAACGGTTTCGAATGACGGAAAGGTGGTGACTATCCACGTGAGCGGGCGCTTTGATTTCGCGTTGCATCAGGATTTCCTGCGTGCATACAAGGAGCATCCACGTGGCGAAAAAGGCTTTGTGGTCGACCTGAAGAACGCGGAATACATGGACAGCTCCGCAATGGGCATGTTGTTGCAGCTGCGCGATTACGGCGCGAAAGACCAGTCGATGCAGTTGGTCAATGGCAACGACGGTGTGCGCGAGATACTGCGCATAGCCAACTTCGACAAGCTGTTCAAGATCGCCTGAGTCGGAGTATGCCGCCGTGGTGATGCCTGGCCCCCGCCCGCTGGCTGGCTGCCGGGTTTGACCCGCGTGACGTACGGCTGCTGTAATCGATCACCACTCTCCAGCTTCGGTATCGCCCCGTGAACTCACTGCAACCCGTTATCCTGTCCGGCGGTTCCGGCACCCGGTTGTGGCCGCTGTCGCGGCGCGCCTACCCCAAGCAGTTCCTGGCCCTCCTCGACGACACCTCACTGCTGCAGTCGACGGCGGCGCGGCTTGACAGCCTCGGCGATGCAGCGAGCGTCCAGGCGCCGCTGATCGTGTGCAATGAGGCGCATCGGTTCTTGGTTGCTGAGCAGTTGCGCGCCAGTGGCCATGCGGCCGGCAACATCATCCTGGAGCCCGTCGGGCGCAACACCGCGCCGGCGCTGACCCTTGCGGCGCTGGATGTGGTCGACGATGACCCGGTGATGATCGTGATGCCGGCCGATCATGTGGTGAAGGATGTGGCTGCATTCGCGCGGGCCGTGTCGGCCGGGCTGAAACACGCCGCTGCGGGTAAGGTCGTGACCTTCGGGATCGTGCCCGATTCCCCGCAGACCGGGTTCGGCTACATCCGCGCCGGTGGGGCGACGGATTCACAGACCTTCGCGCTGGAGGCGTTCGTCGAAAAGCCCGATCTCAAGACCGCCGAATCCTACGTCGGCAGCGGCGACTATTTCTGGAACAGCGGGATCTTTCTGCTACGTGCGAGCCGCTGGTTGGAGTTGATCGGGCGATTTCGGCCTGACGTTGCTGCCGCCGTGCGTGATGCCTACCAGGCAGGACAGCGCGACCTGGACTTCTATCGTGTCGATCAGGCCGGTTTTGCTGCATCGCCGGCCGATTCCATCGACTATGCGGTGATGGAGCCCCTGTCACGCGAGGCAGGCGAATGCCTTGTGGTGCCATTGGATGCGGGTTGGTCGGACATCGGCGCCTGGGCGGCCCTGTGGGAGGTCTCGGAGCATGATGCTTCTGGCAATGCGGTGCATGGGGACGTGCTCGCCTTTGATGCGCAGAACAATCTGCTGCACGCGCAGCACCGGGTCCTTGCCGCAGTTGGTGTTCAGGACCTGATCGTGGTCGAGACGCCCGACGCCGTCCTCGTGGCGCACAAGGATCATGCGCAGGACGTCAAGCGGGTTACCCAGTACCTCGATGAACAGGGGCGTTGCGAGAGTGAATTTCATCGCCGGGTGCATCGGCCCTGGGGGTCGTTCGAGGGCGTGGACAAGGGCGAGCGCTTCCAGGTGAAACGTCTGACCGTGACGCCGGGCGCATCGCTGTCCCTGCAGATGCACCACCATCGTGCGGAACACTGGATCGTGGTCAGCGGGACCGCGCGGGTAACTTGTGACGACAAAGAATTCCTGCTTTCCGAAAACCAGTCCACCTACATCCCGATCGGTACCAGCCATCGCCTGGAAAATCCCGGTGCCATTCCGTTGGAGATCATCGAGGTACAGTCCGGTTCGTACCTTGGAGAAGACGACATCGTGCGATTCGAGGACGTGTACAACCGCAGCGGCCGGAAGGGCTGACCCGGTACCGACGAGATGCGTGGCGGATTTCTCGCCACTGCGCTTTTCCGCTATCCTTGCCGGTCTTTTTTGAGCGGACACACAGCGGAGCGCTGCCATGGGTTTCAAGTGCGGAATCGTCGGATTGCCCAATGTCGGCAAGTCCACCCTTTTCAACGCCCTGACCAAGGCGACCATTGCGGCCGAGAATTACCCGTTCTGCACCATCGACCCGAATGTCGGTGTAGTGCCCCTGCCGGACAAGCGACTGGACGTGCTCGCCACGATCGTCAAACCTCAAAACGTGGTCCCGACGACGATGCAGTTCGTGGATATCGCCGGGCTGGTCGCCGGTGCTTCAAAAGGAGAGGGCCTGGGCAACAAGTTCCTCGCCAATATTCGTGAGACAGACGCTATCGCGCAGGTGGTGCGCTGCTTCGAAAATGACGACATCGTGCATGTCGCCGGCAAGGTCGACCCGCTGTCCGATATCGAGGTGATCAACACCGAACTGGCGCTGGCAGATCTCGAGTCCGTGGAAAAGGCGCTGCAAAAGGCGGAAAAGCTGGTCAAGACCGGAGACAAACAGATCCTGGCACGGCGGGACCTCCTCGCAAGGGTGCGCGATCAGCTCGATCGTGGTCAGCCGGTGCGCGCGCTGCCGTTGACCGACGATGAGAAGCTCGACCTGCGTGATCTGCACCTGCTCACAATCAAGCGGACGCTGTACATTGCCAATGTCAATGACGACGGCTTCGAGAACAATCCCTATCTCGATGCGGTAAGCGAGTTTGCTCACCAGGAGGGCGCCGAGGTGGTGCCGGTTTGCGCCGCGATCGAGGCCGAACTGGCAGAGCTGGATGATGCCGAAAAGACCGAGTTCCTCGCGGAAATGGGTCTGGAGGAACCCGGGCTCGATCGGGTGGTGCGCGCCGGCTATCAGCTGCTGCACCTGCAAACCTACTTCACCGCCGGGGTCAAAGAGGTGCGCGCCTGGACGGTGCCGGTCGGCGCCACTGCGCCACAGGCCGCCGCTGTCATCCATACCGATTTCGAGCGTGGATTCATCCGTGCCGAGGTCATCGCCTATGACGATTTCGTCGCCTGCAAGGGTGAGCATGGCGCGAAAGATGCCGGCAAGTTGCGTCTGGAAGGCAAGGACTACATCGTGCAGGATGGCGATGTGATGCATTTCCGATTCAACGTATAGCGCCGCTTCGATTGACAGTGCGCGCGTCCAGCCGGTATATTCTCGCGCCTTATTTGGCAAGGTAGCTCAGCTGGTTAGAGCACCGCACTCATAATGCGGGGGTCGGCGGTTCAATTCCGCCCCTTGCTACCAGATCGAACGAACCGGACCCCGCTCGGGCTCCGGTTTTTTTTTTTTTTTCGCCGGACGCCCACGCCGGGTTACGCCTTATCTTGCCTCCCGGGTGAAACTTTTTGTGCCGGCTGCGGGTCTCATTCTGCGTGGGCAAGATGCCCTGCAACGAACCCCGAGTTCGTTGAGACTCCCCTTGGTGATTGGCCGATGCCCCTTTTGGGAGCGTCGGCCTATTTTTTGCACCATAAGTGTGCGTTTCGTCCGCTTCTCGCACTGCTATGGGGCGATATTTGCCCTCTGCGGGCGCCCTTGTTTCGTTTTGTCGTTATAAAACAATTACTTGCGTGGTGGCATGTCTGGTGCATACCAGTGCGCAGCCTTGCTCAGGCAATGATCAAGAAATCGAATACGAGGCAAGAAATGACGAGAGTTACTGCGACCAAGCTACTGTCCCTTGTGGCCCCGATGTTGGCGTTGCCGGGGGTGGCGCTGGCCGAGGAGGCTGCCGCGAGCGGCGCCAATACCGCCTGGATCCTGACGTCGACCGCCCTGGTGCTGTTCATGACGCTGCCCGGTCTGGCGCTGTTCTACGGCGGCCTGGTGCGCAGCAAGAACGTGCTTTCCGTACTGATGCAGTGTTTCTCGATCGCCGGTGCAGTGTCGATCCTGTGGCTGGTCGCGGGCTACAGCCTGGCCTTCGGTGAGGGTAATGCCTGGATCGGTGATTTCAGCAAGGTAATGCTGGCTGACGTCGGGCGTGAGAGCCTGTCCGGGGACATACCCGAATCGTTGTTCATGCTGTTCCAGATGACCTTCGCGATCATCACGCCGGCACTGATCATCGGTGCCTTTGCCGAGCGCATGAAATTTTCCGCGATGCTGCTGTTCAGCGTGCTTTGGCTGATGCTGGTGTATGTGCCGGTCACTCACTGGGTATGGGGTGGAGGCTGGCTCGGGGCCATGGGCCTGTACGATTTCGCGGGCGGTACCGTGGTGCATATCACCGCCGGTGTCGCAGCACTGGTGGCGGCGCTGGTGCTGGGCCCACGTCGCGGCTTCCCGGAAACGGCTATGCCGCCGCATAACATGACCATGACGGTGATGGGTGCCGGGATGCTTTGGGTCGGCTGGTTCGGTTTCAACGGTGGCAGCGCACTGGCCGCAAACGGTAACGCGGCGATGGCGATGCTGGTCACACATATCTCGGCGGCCGCAGGGGCCATGCTGTGGATGACAATGGAATGGCTGAAGTTCGGCAAACCGAGCGCGCTGGGTGCGGTTACCGGTATGGTCGCCGGTCTTGGAACCATCACCCCGGCATCGGGGTTCGTTGGCCCCGGTGGTGCGTTGGTCATCGGCATCCTGGCCGGCTTTGTTTGTTTCAATGCGACCATGTATATCAAGCGCGTGCTGAAGATCGATGATTCGCTCGATGTGTTCCCCGTGCACGGTGTCGGTGGCATCCTCGGCACCCTGCTCGCCGGGGTGTTCTCGTCGACCGGCCTGGGCGTGTTCAGCGGCTACGGTTTTGCTGACGGCATCACCGGCATGGGCGGGCAGTTCTATGTCCAGCTGGTTGGCGTCCTGGCGACGGTCGCGTTCACCGCGGTGGTCACCTTCGTCATCCTCAAGGTCGTGGGCGCAATGCTTGGTCTGCGGGTCAGTGATGAGCAGGAGGTCGAGGGTCTGGATATTGGGCTGCACGAGGAGCGTGGCTACGACCTGCATTGATCGGCGTCGCGGTTCACAGCAAAGGGGCGGTTGATCCGCCCCTTTGTGCGTTCAGTCACGGGCAAACAGATCCTTGTACGCGGCCCAAGTGGCGTAACCAAGCCACGGGAAGATCACGACAAATGCCAGAAAGAATGTCAGCATGCCTATGATCGTCAGTGTCGCGACCAGAGAACCCCAGGCGAGCATCGGCAGCGGCTGCTCTATG
>JAGRHB010000133.1 GCA_020445245.1 Gammaproteobacteria bacterium | reverse complement strand
GTAGCCGTGCGCGTCACCCGGCAAAACCCCGCATCAGATGATGATGGTGAGGCCGGTCGCCAATGGCAGCCGGCCCAAGGGCCCGGTCAATCGGCACGCGGCGGCGCAATCGGGACGCCGGGGGGCAGGCAGTTCGGTTAATATCCACCCCTGACTAACCGCGTAACGTGCAACGAGTCTGCGATTGCCATGCTGAGTATCTACAACGACCTGACCCGCACCAAGGAAACCTTCGAGCCGCTCAAGCCCGGACATGTCAACATGTATGTCTGCGGCATGACCGTCTACGATCTGTGCCATCTCGGTCACGCACGGGTCATGGTGGTGTTCGACGTGGTCGCTCGGTACCTGAGGTCGCGCGGTTATGACGTCACCTACGTGCGCAATATCACCGACATCGACGACAAGATCATCAATCGCGCGAACGAGCGTGGAGAGCCATTTCATGCGCTCACCGGGCGCTACATCCAGGCGATGCACGAAGATGCGGCTGCGCTTGGCGTACTGCCGCCCGACCAGGAGCCCAGGGCCACGGAGCACCTGCCCGAGATCGTCGCCATGGTAGAGCGGCTGATCGCGCGCGGACATGCCTATGTCGCCTCGAACGGCGATGTCTACTATGACGTCAGGAGTTTTCCCGATTACGGCCGGCTGTCCGGGAAGTCGATCGAGGATCTGCAGTCCGGCGCGCGTGTCGAGCCTGGCGAGGTGAAGCGTGATCCGCTGGACTTCGCGTTGTGGAAGGCAGCCAAGCCGGGCGAGCCGGCGTGGGATTCACCCTGGGGCCAGGGCCGTCCCGGCTGGCATATCGAGTGTTCCGCGATGTCGACCAAAGCGCTCGGTGACACCTTCGATATCCACGGCGGTGGCGCGGACCTGACATTTCCGCACCACGAAAACGAGATTGCCCAATCGGAGGGTGCGACCGGGCACCCCTTCGTCCGGTACTGGATGCATAACGGCTTCGTACGCATCAACGATGAAAAGATGTCGAAGTCGCTGGGCAACTTCTTCACCGTGCGCGAGATCCTGCAACGCTATCTGCCGGAGGAGGTGCGCTATTTCATCCTTACCAGCCAGTATCGCAGCCCACTGCACTATGCCGATGAGCAGCTGAGCAACGCACGCTCGGCGCTGACCCGTTTCTATACCGCGCTACGTGGCCTGCGTGACGATGTGCCGGTTGCCACCGGTGAGGCGCTGGAGGCACGTTTCCACGCGGCAATGGAGGACGACTTCAATACCCCCGAGGCGCTCGCCGCGATGTTCGAGTTGGCCCGGGAGATCAACCGCGTGCGTGGTGATGATCCGGCGCATGCAGCGGCACTGGGCGCACTGTTGCGCGAACTGGGCGGGCTGTTGGGCATTCTGCAGGATGATCCCGAGGTCTACCTGCGCGGTGGTGAATCGGGTTCCACGGGTCTCGGTGATGCCGAGATCGAATCCCTGATTGAGCGCCGCAATGCAGCCAAGCAGAACAGGAACTGGTCTGAGGCCGATGCGATCCGCGACCAGTTGAAGGATGCCGGCATAGTCCTGGAGGACTCGCCGGCCGGGACGACCTGGCGCCGCGCATGACTACGCCGGCTGCGCACCGCGTGCTGCGCGTGTTCTATCGGGACTACGATAATGCCGTCGGCATCGCATCGAGCCAACCTGAGTCGCTGATGGTCAGCCGCATTGCGCCGTTGGCCGAGCGCCTGCTGGTGAAGGCCGACAACTTCCTCGGCGTGGTGGATCGCAACGACGTGATCCTGCAGTGTTATGTTGCCGATGCCCCGGACGCGCTCACGCTGGAGCTGGTTCATCCCGAGGCGAGCGGCTGCCTGCGCCTGACGCTGCCGCGCAACGAGGCGCTGCAGTGCCTGGATGATCTGCCGGAGTTGTTCGACGAGTCACTGTTGCCGGGAGCACAGTACATTGGTTGATCGACCACTTTCGGACGAGGCGGAAGAAAAGAGCCGCGAACTTGTTCGGGATGTCCGGCCGGTCGAGTTCTGTGGGGACATCGATGCCGGGCAGGATCTCAGCGGCGTGGCGGTGGCCGGTGACTTTCTGATACTCGGCGGGGATGAGGGGCACAAGGTACAGATCCTGGCGCGGGATGCAGCGGCAAGCGCCTGGCGCCCGCAGCGAAGGGTCTCGCTGGCGCAGGAGGACCAGGAGGCGGACATCGAGGCGATCGATTATGGTCAGGGCCACCTGTACGTCATCGGTTCACACTCGTTCCGTCGCCGCCGGATGAAGCCGGAGCTGTCGGTGCGCAAGAATCGCGAGCGCCTGCTGGAGGTACAGCACGAGCCCGCCCGCAACCGCCTGTATCGCCTCGCCTTCGATGGGCAGACTGGAAAGGTCGGCAGAGCGGAGCGGATCGATCTTTCCAAGCGCCTGCGCAAGGATCCGCTGCTCGGCCTGTTCTACGGCCTGCCGAGCAAGGAAAACGGCATCGATATCGAGGGGCTGGCGTATCGTGACGAGCGGCTGTACCTCGGATTTCGCGGGCCGGTACTGCGTGACAACTATGTCCCGGTGATGGTCCTGGAATTCGACCGGCCCAAACACTATGAACTGCGCTTCGTCCGCCTCGACGGCCAGGGCATCCGTGACATGGTGGCGTTGCGCGATGGATTTCTGATCCTTGCGGGACCGGTCAATGATGCCCTGGGGCCGTTCTGTCTGTGGTGGTGGGATGGCGGCGATCAGGTTCCCGGCAATGATCACGATGTGCGGGCTGCCGTGATGCTGGGTGCCGTGACGACCAGCGGCGGCGCCAAAGCGGAGGGGCTCGCGTTGTTGGCTGAACACGACGATGGTGCCGACGTAATGGTGGTGTACGACACTGATACTGCCGGGCAGGCAGTCAGTATGCGTGTCGACCTGAGCCGCCTGGCGCCCTGAACCGGTCAGTCCCCGGTGGCAACCGGTCGTGCCGGGTCGCGGATCCATTCACTCCACGACCCCGCATACAGGCGGCCGCCGTGCAGGCCGGCGATCTCCATCGCCATCAGGTTGTGGCAGGCGGTCACGCCCGAGCCGCACATGACCGCGACATCCACCGGAGACCTGCCGGCCAGGGCTGGTGCATACATGCTGTGTAGTGCAACCGGGCCCTTGAAGCGGCCGCTATCGTCGAGGTTGCCGACCAGCGGCAGGTTGATCGCATCGGGGATGTGTCCGGCTACCGGGTCTATGGGTTCGGCGTCGCCGCGAAAGCGCTCGCGGGTCCGCGCGTCCATCACCAGCAATGCATCACCGCCCGTAGCCACCTGCGTGGCAAGTGTCGCGGTGGTCACGACCTGTCCCCAATCGGGCTGACCGGAAAAATTCGTGGCCGTTACCGGCCGTGGCGGCGCGTCCTCGATCGGCATGGCGGCCCTGATCCAAGCGGGCCAACCGCCGTCCAGCACGGCAACCCGGGTGTGTCCCAGCCAGCGCAGCAGCCACCACAGGCGTACCGCCATGGTGCCGCCGCTGTCGTCGTAGACCACGACCTGGGTAGCACTGCCAACGCCGTGCCGACCCAGCCAGTCGCGAAGCCGTACAGGGTCGGGCAGGGGGTGGCGGCCCGACTGCGGCGTGATCGGATCGGACAGGTCACGGTCGATGTGCGCATAGAAGGCGCCAGGTACATGAGCTGTGGCATGTGCACGTTCGCCACGCTGCGTGTCGGCCAGATCGAAGCGGCAGTCGAACACGCGCCACGCCGGATCGTCCAATCGGACGGCCAGGGTCTCGCAGTCGATCAGGGTCTCGAATTTCATGGCGTGCGTGGTCCCCGGGCCTGCGGTGATCGATTTCATTCGAGCCCGAGTATGAAGTCCCAGTGCGCCTTTGTCAGTGGCATTATCGACAGCCGATTGCCCTTGCGCAGCAGCGGCAGATCGTCGAGGCGCGGGTCGCCCAGTTCTTTGAGTTCACGCAGTGAGATGTTGCGCTTGAGATGGCGCTTGTACTTCACGTCCACCATATACCAACGCGGATTGTCGGGGTTGCTCTTCGGGTCGTAGTACTTGGTGCCGGCATCGAACGCGGTGTGATCGGGATAGCCTTCCCTCGCGATCTCCATGATGCCGACGATACCGGGTTCGTCGCAGTTGGAGTGATAGAAGAACACCAGGTCGCCTTTCGTCATCTGGTCACGCATCATGTTGCGTGCCTGGTAGTTGCGCACGCCGTCCCAATGCTCCTTCCTGCCGGGCATCGCTTTGAGGTGGTCGATGCCGAAGACATCAGGCTCGGATTTCATCAGCCAGTAGTTCATTTGGTGGCACTTGGTTAGGATTTGCCGCCTATTCTATGGAAACCACCACGGCGCAGCGAGAGGCGGGAGGCCGGATGACGTTTGGCGTGATGTTTCACCATTTCCACGATGCGGGCATCCACCGCCGCGGCCAGGGCTCCCTGTCGGCAGACCGCTTAAGGGCGCTGCTGGGCTACCTGGGCTTGCAATACAACATCCTCACCCCCGGTGACTATGTCGAGCGTGCCCTGGGAGGCAGGCTGGCGCCCGATGACATCTGTCTCAGTTTTGACGATGCGTTGTTGTGTCAGTACGACGTGGCCGTGCCGGTGCTCGACGAGTTCGGTATCAAGGCGTTCTTCTTCGTCTACAGCAGTATCTTCACCGACACGCCGGACAACCTCGAGCTGTACCGTGATTTCCGCAATGCCAGTTTCGACGGCATCGACGACTTCTATCGGGTGTTTTTCGATCTTCTGGAGCGACAGCTGCCGCGGGCCCAGCAGCGTTACCTGGACACTTACCCGGCGGATTACCTGTCGGACTTCGGTTTTTACACGGACAACGACAGGCGCTTTCGCTTCGTTCGTGATCAGGTGTTGGTGCAAAGCGAATACGACGGCCTGATGACGGACATGATGGGCCGGGCCGGTTATCCGCGCGAGGAACGCATGACACAACTGTGGATGAGAGCAGAGCATGTCGCCGCACTCGACGCGGCCGGCCACGAGATCGGTCTTCACAGTCACAGTCATCCGATGCAGATGGGAATGCTCGATCGGGCGGCACAGGAGACAGAGTATCGTCTGAACCGGCGGATGCTCAGTGCCATCTGCGGCCAGGCGCCGCGCACCATGTCGCACCCCTGTGGCAGTTACAGCGACGACACGCTCGACGTGCTGCGTGATCTCGACGTCGTGCTGGGCTTCCGTTCCAACATGTCGGTGACGCACGGTGGCTCGCTGTGGGAGATACCTCGCGAGGACCACGCCAATCTGTTGCAGGCGATCAAATGAAGATCACCGTATTCACCTCCAACCAGGCACGGCATCTGGCCCTGATCGAACGGCTGTGCGCAATTGCGGACCAGTGCTTCGCCGTCATGGAGTGCAACACCGTCTATCCGGGCAGGCGACAGGACTTCTTCAACAAGAGTCCGGTCATGGAGCGCTACTTCGGCCATGTGGTGCGCGCCGAGCAGGCCTTGTTCGGAGATGTCCGCTTTGTCGATCCCAATGCGCGTGCGATGGCGGTCCGTATGGGCGATCTGAACCTGCTGCGGCAGGACGAGTTGGCGCCCTGTCTCGACGCCGATGTGTTTGTCGTGTTTGGTGCCAGTTTCATCAAGGGCTGGCTGTGCGACCACCTCGTGGAGCGCGGCGCCTTCAATATCCACATGGGCTTGTCTCCTTACTATCGCGGCTCTTCGTGCAACTTCTGGGCGATGTACGACGACAAACCGCACATGGTCGGTGCCACCATCCACCGCTTGTCGAGTGGACTGGACAGTGGCCCGATGCTGTTTCATGCGTTACCCCGTTATGACGGTGGGGATCCCTTCCTGTACACGATGCGTGCGGTCGTGGTGGCGCAGGATGCTTT
>JAGRHB010000132.1 GCA_020445245.1 Gammaproteobacteria bacterium | reverse complement strand
ATCTCGAACGCGTGTTCACCGAAATCCTGGCGCCTTCCGCCTACCTGGCACCGGGCAGCGGACAGACCTGTTTCAACCTCTCGCTCGGCGAGCCGCTGTCGGACCGCCCGCTGGTCGCACATGCGCTGCTGGCCCTGGACCTGCTGTGTGGCGAGCAGCCGCTGAACCTGGTCGGGCAGCTGCTGCGCAGCCCTTTCGTCGGGGGCCATAGCGTCGAGTGGGAGGGCCGCGCGCTGCTCGATGCGATGCTGCGCAGGGAGGGTATGCCGCGAACCAACCTCCATCGACTGCGTCACCGCCTCAGCCATCTCGATCGTAACGACGCGCGCCATTGTCACGACCTGGCTGCACGCCTCGAGGCCCTGTCACAGCGCCTGGGCGAGCTGCCTGGCAGCGATTCACCAAGCCAGTGGGCGCAGCACCTGCGGCGGCTGCTCGGGCTGCTGGGCTGGCCCGGAGAGCAGACCCTCGACAGTGACGAATTCCAACAACTCGAACGCTTTCATCGGCTGTTCAGTGAACTCGCTGCGCTCGGCAAGGTGCGAGCGCGCATGCGCCTTGGCGAGGCTGTCAGCCAATTGCGCGCGCTGGCGCGCGATACGGTATTCCAGGCGCAATCCCTCACCACTCCGGTACAGATCCTAGGCCCGCTGGAAGCCGCCGGCATGACGTTCGACGCCATCTGGCTGCTCGGCATGCACGACCAGAACTGGCCTCCCGCACCGCGCCCAGACCCGCTGCTGCCCACGCAGCTGCAGCGTGAACTCGGCATGCCGCACGCCTCGGCGGCGCGTGAACTCGAATTTGCCGGGACCCTGCTCGAGCGTCTGCTGCACGACACACAGACAATCATTGCCAGTCATGCCCGTAGCGATGGGGACCGTGCACAGCGCGTCAGTCCGCTGGTACACGACTGGCCGGCCGTGCCGCGTTCTGCCCTCTCCCCGCTGGACCCGGCGGCACTGCACACCGCCTGCACCACTGCCGACCGTCGCGAGACGATGCCACCCGCCCGGGCCAGTCGGGCGCCGGCCGAGGTGCGCGGTGGTGCCGCGCTGCTGGGTGCGCAGGCCAACTGCCCTTTCCGGGCGGTGGCGCAGTATCGCCTGGGCGCCACCCCGCTCGATGAGCCGAGCCATGCCGCCGATGGGGCCATGCTTGGCCGATTGATCCATGAACTCCTGCAGCGGGTGTGGCAGTCGTTGCAGGCCTCGCGCACCCTCGCCGCGCTGGATGACGACGGCCTGGCGGCACTGGTCGCGCCGCTCGCTGTGGCCACACTCGAGGATATCGGGCGGCGTCGACCCGATCTGTTCACAGAGCGTTTTCGCGCTATCGAGGCAGCGCGCCTGACGCGCCTGGTGATCGACTGGCTGGGCGTTGAACGCGCACGCACCCGGGCCTTTGAGGTGGTGGCACTGGAGCAGGATCAGGTGGTCGAACTGCAGGGCCTGCAATTGTCCGTGCGCATCGACCGCGTGGATCGGCTGGACGACGGCAGTCTCGCGATCATCGATTACAAGACCGGCCGCAAGGTCAGCCATGCCGGCTGGTTCGATGAACGCCTGACCGAGCCGCAACTACCTTTGTACTGCCTGCAGGGGGGTAGCAACGTGAGTGCCGTGCTGCTGGCGCGTGTCAGGCGCGACGACAAGGGCTGCAGCTTCGTCGGACTGAGCCGAGAACCCGGCGTTGCACCTGGCCTGACCGAGCCCGAACAAGTGGAAGAAGGCACCGACTGGGCCGCGCTGCTGGCCCGATGGCAGCGCACGCTGAGTGGCCTGGCGTGTGAAATCACAGAAGGTCGCGCAGACCCGACGCCGTCACCGCAGGCCTGTGAGTACTGCCCCCTGGGCGCCCTGTGCCGGGTGCGCGAGATGCTGCTGGAGGACGATGGTGACTGAGCCAGTAATTGCCGATGCCGCCGAACGGGAACGTGCGCTCGACGTCAGCCGCTCTTTCATCGTGCAGGCACCGGCCGGTTCGGGAAAGACCGAACTGCTGACCCAGCGTTTTCTATGCCTGCTGGCGGGGGTACGGCACCCGGAAGAGATCTATGCGATCACCTTCACGCGCAAGGCCGCGGCCGAGATGCGCAACCGCATCCTGGCCGCGCTGGACGCCGCCACCGATCCGCAGCCGACCCAAACCCATCGCCGCCGTACCTGGCAGCTGGCACGCGCCGCGCTGGCGCAGGACGCACGCCAGGGCTGGCAGATCGCCAGCAATCCGAACCGGCTGCGGATCCAGACATTCGACAGCCTGAGCCACGCGCTGGCGCGGCAGATGCCGTTGCTGTCCGCCCTCGGTGCCGCGCCCGGCACCAGCGAACAGCCCGAGAGGTTCTATCGCGAGGCGGCGCGCGCCACGCTGCGCATGCTCGAAGACGACACGCTGGGGCCACACGTCGAACGGCTGCTGGTGCACCTCGACAACCGCCAGGGGCAACTCGAGGACCTGCTCTGCAGCATGCTGGCACGGCGTGAACAGTGGCTGGGCCACACCCTCGCGGCCCCACAGGGCAGTGACATCGAGGCGGCGCTCGATGATGCCGTCACCTCGCACCTGCAGCAGCTGCACGATGCCTGCGAACCCGGGCTGCTGCACGGTCTCAGCGACCTCGCACAGCAGGCTGCGGCCCGGCTGGACCCGTCCCGGACCCGCGAACCGGCTCCCGACTCACTCGGGGCCTGGCGCGAATACACGGCGGCGCCCGGCACGCAGTGGTCTGATCTTCCGAAGTGGCTCGGCCTGGCGGAGCTGGTGCTGACACGGGGCAACACGCCCCGCAAACAATGGAATGCCGATATCGGCTTCGCGGCACCCAGTGAGTCGGGTATCGCAGCGGCCACCAGGGCGCAACGCCAACACGACAAGGCGGCGATCAAGGACCTGTGTACACAATTGTGTGCCGACGACGGGACAGTCACCTTGTGGTGCGGGCTTCGCCTGCTGCCGCAACAGGGGTTGGACACGCAGCAACAGGCCGTGCTGGCGAGCCTGTTTGCGGTACTGCTGCACGCGGCAGGCGAGTTGCAGCTGGTGTTCCGGGACAACGGCGAGGTGGATTTTGCCGAAATCCAGATGCGCGCGCGCCGCGCCCTGGGCAGCCCGGACGAGCCGACGGACCTGGCGCTGAGCCTCGACTACCGGCTGCAACATATGCTGGTCGACGAGTTCCAGGACACCTCGAGCAGCCAGTACGAGCTGCTCACCACGCTGACGGCCGGCTGGCAGCATGGCGATGGTCGCACGCTGTTCGCCGTCGGCGATCCGATGCAGTCGATTTACCGCTTTCGCGAGGCCGAGGTCGGTCTCTACCTGAGCGCGCGCGAACACGGCATCGGTGGACTCCGCCTGGAGCCGCTGCGGCTGGAGGTGAATTTTCGATCGACCGGCGCGATCGTCGACTGGGTCAACGCGGCTTTTCCGTTGATCCTTCCACACCGTGCGGATGCGGGGCGTGGTGCTGTGCCGTACGCGCCGGCCATCGCGCTCGACCAACAGGAAGATGTGCAGGCGGTGCAGCTGCACCCGTTCGCCGCCAATGACGCCCAGGCGGAGGCGGCGCGCGTGCTCGAACTGGTAAAGGTTGCCTTGGGCGAGAGCGACGACGGGCAGGTGGCGGTGCTGGCGCGTGCCCGCGGCCATCTGCACGCGATTGCACTGGCGCTCAAGGAGGCCGGCCTGGCGTTCCAGGCGGTCGATGTCGACCCCTTGGCACTGCAGCCGGTGGTGCGCGACCTGCACCACCTGACCCGTGCGCTGCTGCATCCGGCCGACCGCCTCTCCTGGATGGTGGTGCTGCGCGCACCCTGGCTCGGGCTCGGCCTGCCCGACCTGCTGACGATCGCCGAGGCGTCGCCGCGCTGCATCCCGGGCCGGCTGCGTGATCCCGCCGTGCTGGCGGCCCTGAGTACCGACGGTCGCAACCGGGTACAGCGTCTGCTGCAGATCCTCGATCACCAGTTGCCGGCTCGCGGCCGACGTCCACTGCGCCAATGGGTCGAGGGGGTCTGGCTGCGTCTCGGCGGTCCTGCAGTGGCCTCACACGAGGCGCTGTCCGACGCCCGGGCCTATCTCGCATTGCTCGATCTCAACGAGCAGGCCGGTGGGCTGCTCGACTTCGCGGGCCTGGATACGGCACTGGCAGGTCTGTATGCGACGCCGGACAGCAATGCCGATGGGCGCATCCAGCTGATGACCATGCACAAGGCCAAGGGCCTCGAATTCGACACCGTGATCCTGCCCGGCCTCGGCCGCCGCCCTCGCGGCAGCAGCAGCGAACTGCTTTACTGGCTCGAACGCACAGGCGCCGACGGCCGTACCCGCCTGTTGATGGCGCCGATCCGCGCCTCGGAGCAGGCGACAGACCCGATCTCCGGCTACCTGCGAGAACTCGACCGGGAAAAAAGCCGGCTCGAGGCCTCGCGTCTGCTGTATGTGGCCGCCACGCGTGCCAGGCGACGCCTGCACCTGCTCGGGCACATCACATTCAACAGCAAGGGAGAGCCGGGCAAGCCGGCAGCCGATTCGCTGCTGGAGAAACTCTGGCCCGTGGTCGGGGACATGTTCGCACCGCTGCCGGCGCCAACCTCGACGACAACGGGCGGCCCGGCCGTGAATCCGGCTGCATTGTGGCGCCTGCCCGCGGACTGGCATCCGGCAGGTGACGCAAACACCACCATCGCGATCGCCCCGACCGACACCGGGACGCCCGCCGTCGACATCGAGTACGACTGGGCAGGGGACACGGCGCGACACGTCGGCACCCTGGTACATCGGCACCTTGAGCGGATCGCCACACAGGGCGTCGAGCTGTGGACACCGGAGCGGATTGCCGGACTGCAAGACGGAGTGCGGCTGGGTCTGCGCAACCTGGGCGTCGACGCCGGTGAGCTGGAGCACGCGGTGGCCAGGACTCTGCGCGCGCTGCAGCAGACGCTGGCCGACGATACCGGGCGCTGGATTCTCGCAGCACACGACGACGCATGCTGTGAGTGGCCGCTCACCGTGTTCGAACAGGCGGCCCGTCACTACGTGATCGACCGCAGCTTCGTCGACGAACAGGGGGTGCGCTGGATCATCGACTACAAGACCGGCGAGCACCTGGACGCCGACCGCGATGCCTTCCTCGACGGCGAACAGTTGCGTTATCGCGCGCAGCTGGAAAACTACGGACGCATCGTGCGCACGCTCGAAGACAGACCGATCCGCCTCGCACTGTACTTCCCGCTGTTTCCCGACTGGCGGGTCTGGGACTATCCTGGTTGATCCGGTGCAGGCGGGGCGGGAGACCGGCAGGACGACATGGCGCTGAACGACGACTATCTACGCATCGGTACGCAGGTCGCCCGGCAGCTGGGCGGTCCGGCGGTCAGCGGTCTTTACCTGCCCTCACCGGTGGCCGACGAGACCTACCGCGACGAGTTTGGTTTTGTGTTCCTCGACGACGGCAGTGTCGGCCCCTTCTACGTGAGCCTGGGTGAGCTGTTGCGACGGTTGTGGCGGCGCCACCCCTGCCCGGCGGACTTTCGTGGCGACGCGGCGTCACTGCTGCAGGGCTTTGCCGGCAGCGAGACCGTACAGCGCGCGCTCGCCGTCGGCGCCTACAACGCGCTGAGCGCCAGCCTGTATCGTCGCGCCGGCTTTGAGCCGCCGGAACGCGATCGCACGGCCGGGCTCGGCGACACGGCCCCGGGTGACCTGATCGGGATGGTCGGCTATTTCTCGCCGCTGCTGGAGCGCCTCACCGCACGGGACTGCAGGGTCCTGGTCCTGGAGAAATCACCACAGCGCATCACCCCGCATCCAGCAGTCAGTGCCACCACCGACCCGCGTGATCTGGGCGCCTGTCGGCAGGTGCTGTG
>JAGRHB010000131.1 GCA_020445245.1 Gammaproteobacteria bacterium | reverse complement strand
TGACCACCAGCCATTCGCGCGGCTCACCGATCTGACGTCGCATGTCGAACCATGCCGGGGTGACGCCGAACGGGTTGGGGCGGATCTCTGCGACATCGCCGAACAGTTCGGTCAATCGGGCCTGCATCCAGCCGGCATTGGGTGCCAGTACGGTTGGCCGGGTGCTGAACTTTCGGCGCAGCAGGCGTCCCATGCCAGGCAGGCGCAGCAGGCCGAAATCACTGCCGAGGACGGCGACGTACAGCGGGCGGCCATCGTCCGGCAGGCCGAGCGCGAGTTGCAGCCAGTTGACATGATAGATATCCGCGCGGTTGCGCGCACAGGCCTCGCGCAGGCGCGCGAGTATGCCGCGCGCCTGGATCAGGCCGGTTGCCGGTCGGGTCCGCAGCAGGTGGGCGATGCCGCCTTCGCCGGCCATCTGGTGCAGCCAGGCGGTGTCGCCGCGTGAATTGGCGCTGCTTACGTCACCGGGAAGATGACCGGGTGGGCCCCACAGCTGGACCTGAACTTCGCCGGTCCGGTCGATCGCCGCAGCAAGGTCATAGATAAAGCGCGCTTTCCAGTCCGCACTGTCGAGCGGATAGGAGGTGGTGGCAAGCAGCACTGCCAGCTTTGACCGGGATGGCGATGGCTCAGTCATCGGTCTTGCTGCAGATGCTGGACTGTAGGGAACACGAGGTGTGCATCGTTGGTCTGGCGTTTGCCGCCCCGACCCGCGGTGCCGTCGGGGCAAAAAACCGGAATATCTCCAATTGACGCTGGGCAGGGTATCAATATTGTCGACCTGACTCACAGTTTTGCGGCGGGCGCCGGCGGCCGGCGGTCTGCCGTCGCCTCTCGGGACCGTGTTTGCCATTCGGGCAAGGGCAGTGGAATTTTTCTCCCGGTGGGCGTGGGCGCACGGCGGGCCGGCAGTTAGAATAGCGGCCATGTCAGGAAACACCATCGGAAAACTCTTCACCGTGACCTCGTTCGGCGAAAGCCACGGGATTGCGATCGGTTGCATCGTCGACGGCTGCCCACCGGGCATGGCGCTGTCCGAGGCGGATATCCAGCCCGACCTGGACCGCCGTCGTCCGGGCACGTCGCGCCACACCACCCAGCGCCGCGAACCCGACCAGGTACAGATACTGTCCGGCGTGTTCGAGGGCAAGACCACGGGGACGCCGATCGGGCTGGTGATCTTCAACCAGGACCAGCGCTCCAAGGACTACGGCGAGATTGCGCAGAAGTTCCGGCCGGGCCACGCGGACTACACCTACAACCAGAAATACGGCATCCGGGATCACCGCGGCGGGGGTCGTTCGTCGGCCCGGGAGACGGCGATGCGGGTCGCTGCCGGCGCGATTGCCAAGAAGTATCTGCGCGAGCGCTTCGGCGTCGAGGTACGCGGATACCTGTCGGCACTCGGGCCGATCAGGCCGGACAGTTTTTCCTGGGATCCGGTCGAGTCCAACCCGTTTTTCTGGCCGGATGCGGGGCAGGTCGCCGAACTCGAGCAGTACATGGACGATCTGCGTAAATCGGGGGATTCGGTGGGTGCTGAGGTGTCGGTCGTGGCGACCGGTGTGCCACCGGGCTGGGGTGAACCGATATTCGACCGCCTGGACGCCGATATCGCCCATGCGCTGATGAGCATCAATGCCGCCAAGGGTGTCGAGATTGGCGCCGGGTTTGCCTGCGTCGCGCAGAAGGGCACGCAGCACCGTGACCAGATGACTCCTGAAGGGTTCCTGTCGAACAACGCCGGTGGCATCCTCGGCGGTATCTCGAGCGGCCAGGACGTTGTCGCGCGCGTCGCATTCAAGCCGACCTCCAGTATCCGTCTCGGCGGCCAGACCGTGGATGTCGAGGGCCATGCGACAGACGTCATCACCAAGGGCCGGCACGACCCCTGTGTCGGTATCCGGGCAACTCCGATCGCCGAGGCGATGCTGGCGGTCGTGTTGCTCGATCACGCCCTGCGGCATCGTGGTCAGAATGCCGACGTCAGGTCCAGCACCCCGGTGATCCCCGCCGCGCCCGGCAGCTGAGGCAGGTCCCGTGGCTACCGAAGGGCCCGCACAGCCGCAATCCTGCGGGGCGACCTGACATGCCGTATTGGCGCCTTTCTGCCTTCTACCTGTTCTACTTCGCGCTGCTTGGAGCGCTGGTTCCCTATTGGGGGTTGTTTCTGCGGGCGCGCGGGTTCGACGCGGTCGCTATCGGCGAACTGATGGCGATCCTGATGGCGACCAAGATCGTCGCACCGAACATCTGGGGCTGGCTGGGCGATCACCTGGGACACCGGATGCAGATCGTGCGCATGGCCTCGCTGGTTTCGGTGCTGGTCTTCAGTGCGATGTTTGTGGTCGAGGGCTTCTGGGCGATCGCCCTGGTAATGACCCTCTACAGTTTCTTCTGGAATGCCTCGCTGCCACAGTTCGAGGTCATTACCTTTACCTACCTGAAAGAGCGGGTAGCGCGATATGCGCGTATCCGCGTCTGGGGCTCCATCGGTTTTATCGCGACTGTCGTCATCCTCGGCGTGCTGGTCGAGCATCGGGGCCCGGAGGTGATCCTGCCGTCGGTGCTCCTGATCTTTGCCGCAATCTGGTTGAGCACGCTGCTGGTGCGCGATCCGGATCCGGAACCGCATCCACAGGACCAGCCGTCGCTGGCCACCATCCTGAAACGGCCTGCGATCATCGGGTTCTTCGTCGCGGTGTTTCTGATGCAGGTGAGCCACGGCCCTTACTACGCCTTTTACTCGATCTTCATGCAGGACCACGGCTACAGCGAGACGCTCATCGGCCAGTTGTGGGCGCTGGGTGTACTGGCCGAGGTGGGTTTGTTCATGGTGATGCATCGACTGCTCGATACCTTCGGTGCGCGGCGGGTGCTTATCGCCAGCCTGGTGCTGGCCGGCGTGCGTTGGCTGGTGATTGGCAACCTGGCCGAGTCACTGCCGATGTTGCTGTTTGCGCAGCTGCTGCATGCGGCCACCTTCGGAACCTTCCATGCGGCGGGCATCCACCTGGTGCATCATTACTTCCGCGGTCGCCACAAGGGCAGGGGCCAGGCGCTGTACAGTAGTGTGAGTTTCGGTGCCGGTGGTGCCGTGGGCAGTCTGGCGAGCGGTTATGCCTGGCAGGGACTGGGGCCGGCGATGACCTACGGCGCGGCCGGCGGAATCGCCCTGCTGGGGGCCTTTGTCGCCTGGCGCTGGATAGACAAACACCATGATTACTAGATGGATGCATTGAAATGATTGCCCACACTCTTGGTGAGATCGCGCGCGAGATCGGGGCCAGCCTCGAGGGCCTGGCGGAACGTGCGGTACGCGGTATGGCGCCGCTCGATACGGCAGGGCCCGGGGAGCTGTGCTACGCGGAATCGCCCGGGCTGGTGGACAAGGTCAGGGGCAGCAACGCTGCCGGTGTGATCGTCGGTGAAGACTTCCCGGCGATTGCGGACTGCAACCTGCTGCGGGTGAAGAACCCCAAGGTCGGATTCGTGCGGGCGATGGAACTGTTTCGTCGCGATGAGCGCTTCAGTGGTGTGCATGTCAGTGCGATGGTCGCCGATGACGTCGAGATCGCTGCGGACGCGGGTGTCGGGCCGCTCGCGGTCCTCGAATCCGGCGTCAGCTTGGGTCCGCGCAGCCAGGTCCGCGCCGGTGTGTTCATCGGGCGCGGGGTAAGGATCGGTGCCGACTGTGACATAGGGCCGAACGCAGTGCTGTTGGACGGCACAGTGGTCGGCGACCGCTGTATTCTGCACCCGGGAGTCGTGCTCGGCTCTGACGGTTACGGTTTTCACTGGATGGGCGATCACCACCACAAGATCCCCCAGCTCGGTATCGTCGTGATTGAGGACGACGTCGAGATCGGCGCCAACACCTGTATCGATCGCGCGACCCTGGGCGAGACCCGCATCGGACGCGGCAGCAAATTCGACAACCTTGTGCATATCGCACACAACAACCAGATCGGCCAGCACGTGCTGCTGACCGGACAGGTGGCAGTCGCCGGCAGCAGCCGGCTGGGCAACGGCGTGGTCGCCGGTGGCCAGGCGGGCATCGCCGATCACGTCGAGATCGGCGATGGTGTACAGATCGGCGCGCAAAGCGGCGTCATCGGCAACCTGGCGGCCGGGGAGAAGGTCTGGGGCACGCCGGCGAGACCGATGGGACGGGTGATGCGTGAACAGGCGGCACTGGGAAAACTGCCGGAGCTGTTAAAGGCGGTTCGCCGCCAGGAGAAAGAACTGCAGGCATTGCGCGATCGCATCGCCTTGCTCGAGGGGCAGCAGGCAAAATGAGCCGGCGCATCCCTCTATCCGTAAACAGTCTCCCGAACCAAGAATGATCGAAGATAAACACGTGCAGCAAAAGGCACGCCGACCCCGCTGGTGGTTGCCGCCGCTGATCCTGCTGTTGGCCGGCGCGGCGGCCGCCGCATTGATCGCCAGCAAACCGAAGCCCAAACCGGTGACAGTCGCCGAGCGTGCCTGGCTGGTGGCGGCCGAAACCGTCGCTGCTCGGCGTTACCGGCCCGGCGTGACCCTTTATGGCCGCATCGAGTCGCTGTGGTCCAGCCAGCTGACTGCCGGTGTCGCCGCAGATGTCCGGGAGGTCGCGGTGGTCGAGGGCGACCGTGTCGCCAAAGGGCAGGTGCTGGTGCGCCTGGACGATCGCGATGCCCGCCTGCAACTGCTGCAGCGGGAGGCGGAACTGCGCCAGGCAGAGGCGCGGATCGCAGCCGAGCAGCTGCGTCACGAAGCGAATCTCGAGACCCTGCCGCGCGAGCGTCAGCTGTTGGCGCTGACCCGCGGTGAAGTGGCGCGACTGCAGGACCTGGTCACCAAGAAAGTCGGTGCACAGTCACAACTCGACACCGCCCGTCAGGCGGCGGAAAAGCAGGCGATCGCACTGTCGGCACGGCAGCAGGCGGTCGACGAGCACCCGTCTCGCCTGGCCGAGGTCGAGGGCGTTCTGGCAAGGGCGGCGGCGTTGCGCGACCAGGCGATACTGGAGGTCGAGCGCTGCGAGGTGCGGGCGCCTTTCAACGGTCGGATCGTCGAGGTCATGGTGTCGCCGGGTCGGCGCACGCGGGTCGGTGATCCACTGGTCGACCTGTTCGATACCGATGCGCTGGTGCTGCGTGCACAGTTGCCGGCACGGCATCTGCCGGTGGTCCGTGCCGCGCGCGCGGCCGGTGAGCCGCTGATCGTACATGGCGAAATAGACGGGGTCTCAATCAGCGGTGAACTGCGCAGCTTGGCGGGTGAGGCGACCAGCGGCACTGGCGGGGTCGATGGTCTGTTCACCGTCACGACCGGTGCGGACGAGGTCAGCCAGGGGCGGTTCGTGCGCCTCGAACTGGCATTGCCCGAAACCGGCGGCCTGGTTGCGTTGCCGCACGAGGCCCTGTATGGCACCGACAGGATCTACACGATCGATGAGCAGAGCCGGATGCGACCGCAGCGTGTCGAACGTGTCGGCGAGTGGCGTGACCCCGACGGCGATATCCGGGTACTGGTGCGTGCCGTCGATCTGCCCGATGGGGCAAGGGTCGTGACCACACAGCTTCCGGCGGCCCTGGATGGCCTGCTGGTGCGCGTGGCCGGTGAGGGCTGAGGCGTGGCGTTCGCGCATCGCAACGATTTCGTCGGGATCTTCGCCCAGCACAAGGTGGCCGCCAATCTGCTGATGGTGGTCATGCTGCTGGCGGGGGCCTGGGGACTGGCGAATCTGAATGTTCAGTTCTTCCCCAATTTCGAGGTCGAGGTGGTCAGCGTCCGGACTGTCTGGTCGGGGGCCTCGGCCGAAGACGTCGAGCGTTCGATCACCGTGCCGCTGGAGCAGACACTGCGCACCACCGACGGCCTCGACAAGATGACGTCGACGTCCAGCCAGGGCCTGAGCCTGATCAACCTGGAGTTCCCCGAAGGCACGGAT
>JAGRHB010000130.1 GCA_020445245.1 Gammaproteobacteria bacterium | reverse complement strand
CTGGGCGACAATCTGCTCACCAACCGGGGTGACACTGACCTCGCCCTTGCGGCGTTCAAACAGGCTCAGACCCAGCTCGTCTTCGAGCTTCTTCACCGCGACACTGAGCGTGGGTTGGCTGATGAAGCACGTCTCGGCCGCGCGACCGAAATGCCGCTCGCGCGCCACAGCAACGATGTACTTCAGTTCGTTAAGGGTCATAACCGCGGGAATCTGCTCACAAAATCGGAACCAAACACCGATCGTCGGATTTGTGCCGCCGGAGGTATGGGCTACTATAACCTGAAATATGTCCTGGGGACCCCCAGTGGGGCTCAACGCAGCAATGACGCCAAGTACGCCGGACAGCAACCTGCGCACAGCAAGATTTCCGGCCGGCACCCTGAGGGTACTGCAGCTCACGGATACCCACCTCTACGCGAACCCGGTCGGTACCCTGCTCGGTGTCAACACGCTGGATTCGTTCCAACGCGTGATCGCCCATTTTCGCGACCATCATTGGCCCCTGGATCTGCTGCTCGCCACCGGCGACCTGGTACACGACGCCAGTCCGGAGGGCTATGCGCTGATTGCCGGCATCCTCTCCAGCTTCCAGGTACCGGTATTCTGCCTGCCCGGCAATCATGACGTGCCGCAGGCGATGCGCGAACACCTCAAGGCCGATCGTGTCTCCACGGCCGGCGTGATGGACCGGGGCAACTGGCGCTTCGTGATGCTCGATTCGGTCATCCCGGGCGAGGAAGGTGGGCGGCTCGCAGACAACCAGTTGCAGCTGTTGGACGACGCCCTCGCTTCCAGCGATCGCCACACACTGATCTGCATGCACCACCAGCCGATCGGTGTCGGCAGCGCCTGGATAGACACCATGGCGATCGAGAATCCTGACCCACTGTTCGACATCATCGACCGTTACCCGCATGTCCGTGGCATCCTTTGGGGTCATGTCCACCAGACATTCGAGGCCTGGCGCGGCAAGGTCCGACTGATGGCCTCACCATCGACCTGCGTGCAGTTCGCCCCCGGAACCGAGCACTTTCAGGTGGACGAGGAGCCGCCCGGTTTCCGCCTGCTGGCGCTATTGCCCAACGGGGACATCCGCAGTGAAGTCGTGCGTATCGACGAGATGCCGCATGGCCTGGAACGCGCGTCTGCGGGATACTGAATCCGCGACGCGATCTGCCATTCCCGTGATGCCCGGACGCGTCGCACCATCCTCCCTATGAACAAGAGCATGACGAGGGCCGTGGATTTGGCACAACCGCACGTGAAAGACGTACTCTGGCCATGGCAGCAGGCAGCATTTGTCGCCACGCTGTTGGCAGCAACCAGCTGTGTCGCGGCGACCGACTACCCACCGCCACCGGGCGCCTACCGCAGCGAACCAGTGACGCTCCCGGCCACGCCGCAACCGTCTACAGCGGATACCGGCGAACGGCACAAGTCGCCGCAAACCGGCACCTCGTCAATGCGCCTGCCGATACCTCAACTCGCCCCCAGCCACCAGCCAGGCGAATACGATGCAGCCAATCTTTTCGGCAGCGCCAAGACCACCAGTCAGACCAAGGGGCCCGATCTGCTGCAACCGCTGACCAATACAGCGCCGATCGCGCCGCCGCAGGCTGCGGAGGCGGACGTGGATACGCAGGGGTTCGCATTGGATTTTGGGCGCCGGGATGCGGCAGCACCGCCCCGGGACCTTCCACGCTACGGGCCGGCGGCTCCGGCCAACTACGGTTACCCGCGATATGCCCCGGCCCACCCTGCCTACGAACCGTACCCCAACCCGGGCATGTACCAAGGCCAGCCAACGGTCCCGGCAGCCCGCTATCCCGGTTATCCAAACGGCTATGTACAAGGTGATCCGCGGCCCGCGACCGGTTTCAGGGATGACCCGCTCGCGGGCCCCGGCACTCCGCCACCGCAGGCGCTGGGGCCGTCGCCCGCCAACGGCCATGTCCCGAACGACCTGCAGCCGCAATACCCGCTGGATGCAGCCGATGGCGCAACTTTCAGGGCCGTCTCACCCGATTCAGCGGGCGAAATGGACCCCGCGGCAATACAGAGCAGAGGAACGCCGGTGTCAGGCGAGGCGTTGATCTTTCGGCCGCCGGAGCTGTTACCGGGCCGGTAAATGGCTGTGCCTCGGGCGCCAGGCGCCTTCACGGACGGCCGGGCGCGGACGGGGCAGCCTCACCCCGTGTGAAACCCTGTGATCGCCTGTTCCGGCAGGTCTTCGCAGCTTACATCGTCAACCACCGCAAGCTCCGGGCCGTGCCACAGCCAGGCGGTCAGCTGATCCAGTTCGCCATCCCCACCGCAAGCCAAGACCTCGACCCGTCCATCCGGCAGATTCAGTGCATGACCACTCAGGCCGAGCGATTCAGCAAAGCGCCGGGTAGAGGCACGATACCAGACGCCCTGCACCCGCCCGCTGACCACGAAGCGCCGGCAGGCCACCGATTACTCCAGATGCAGGATAACCGTCTCACCGACCCGCAGCGGCTGCTGGTCGGTCACGGCAAACTCCGCGACCAGTTCGTACTGTGGCCCCTGTGCCGACTGCGCAACCGGCTCGAAACCCACATACGCGACCGAGCCCTCGATCGCCTGTCCGCGTGCGCTTGCCTGCAGACGCTGGCCCGGCGCCAGCTGCCCTGCCTGCGCCAGATCGATCTGCGCGCGAGCCCGATAGACCCGGTTGGCGGCCAACGTGACCAGCGGCTGGCTCTGCATCTCGCTGACCACGCTCTGGCCCGGCGCCGCATTCACCGCGAGCACCACGCCGTCGAAAGGCGCACGCACCGCACTGTGCTCGAGATCGAGCCGCGCGGTCACCAGTTCGGACCTGGCCCGCTCCAGGTGTGCGCGCGCAGCATGCAGGGCGATCAGCGCCTGGTTGCGTTCGTAGTCGGACAGCAGTGTACGATCGTACAGCTCGGCCGCGCGCTCGTCCTCGCGCTGCGCTTCCTGCAGCGCGGCCTGGGCGTGCGCAAACTCGGCCTGGCGCCGGCTGACCAGGCCGTTGAAGCCCCGGTTGTCCAGGGTGATCAGATTGTCGCCCTTTTTCACCAGCTGGCCGGGTTGTACCTCCACCTGGCTGACCACACCCGAGACCAGGGTACCCAGCTCGACCTTCTGCGACCAGCCGACCACGGCCTGAACGTCCGCGCCCAGCACCCCTGAGCTCAGACCCAACGCGAGCAGACCCGCGGCACACGCAAACGGTATTCTTGTCATTTCGTTGCCTCCTCGGGCAGCAGACGGCCGGCCAATGCCTTGAGGCGCGCCTGCGTCATCATCCAGTCCAACTCCGCCTGTGCCGTATCGAGTCTTACCGCCGATATCTCCGTCATGGCATCACCCAGGTCGGTCTTCACTTCCAGCTCGTAGAGCGCGCGGCTGCGGTCCAGATACAGCTCCCGGTAGTCACCCCGCACCTTCAGTCCCTCGAGCGCCAGGCGCAGATTGCCGAGGCGCAGCACCAGGTCGAGCACCTCCTGCGACAGCGCGTTTTCCGTTGCCGCCAGCCGCGCCTGACTGGCACGCCATTTGGCGCGTGCATCCGCGAGCGCCGCATCCTTGGCGCCTCCCGTCAGCAGCGGGACCTCGAGGACCAGCGATGCGCCGAACGGGTGTGTGGTGTTGGTCTCACGGTTGTAATAGGACGCATCCAGCTCGCCGCTGAGGACCGGGCCATGATTGTTGCGTGCCGCATCGACCCTGGCGCGTGCCGACTCCACCTCGGCGCGCAATGCCCTGATCTCGGGATTGCTCTCCCTGATCTCCGCCAGCACGGCCTCGTAGTCCGGCACCGGTGCCGAGATATCCGGCGACGCCGGGCGGATCAGGTTGGCCGCCAGGTCGTCGGGGCGCCCCATCGCGATCGCCAGTCGCGAGCGCGCTGCGCGCTGCTGGGTCTGACTCTGCATGCGCAGGCGCAGCGCCTCCTGGTATTCCGACTCGAGCTGAGCGAGATCGACGTCGGACAGCCGTTTGAGTTCGTGCCGGTCACGGGCGCGGTCCGCCGCAATGAACGCCCCCGCCATCGCCTCGTTGTCGCGTGCGTACTGCAGGTCGGCCAACAGCACATCGAAAAAACGCTGCATGACCTCCAGGTGCGCCTCCTGGCGCGCATCCAGATAGCGCCACTCGCCACCCTCACCCGCCAGCCGCGCCGCCTCTTCGCGCGCATCGCTGTAACCGAAATCGTACAGGCGCTTGCTGACGGCCAGTTGCGCGTTGCTGTCGTTGCGGTCGCGGTTCAGCGAATAGCGTGCCGGGTCGATCGCCCGCAGGCGGCCGACCACACCCATGCGCAAGCCCGTCAGCGACTGTGCCTCGGCCAATGCCGCCGCGTTCTCTTCACGTCCCGCCTGTGCCAGCTCGATCAGCGGCACATCGCTGCGCGTGAACGCCAACGCGTCCGCCAGCGAAAGGGGTTCAGGCAGGGGCTGAAGCTCCTCGGCCGCCGTCAGCACCGGCGCCAACAGGCCCAGCGCGATCACCGTCCAGCGCATAGCTCGCCCCATTAACGTTCGGCGCGTTTGTAACGGGTGAAGGGTTGCTCCTTGTAGGCACCCTCAACCACGTATTTGCCGAGCAGCATGAATTCATCCTTGTCACGCGTCGCACCGGTGAAGCGCGCCGGCTTGATGTAGTTGCCTTCGAGATCGAAAAACGCGAAGACCGGGGTCGCGCGCACCCGGTACTGCTTGAATGCGAAGTCTTTCATGGTCGTCGTTGCACCGTTGAAATCGGTGATCTCCACGTCTCCCTCGATATCGACCGGAAAGATCAGGAAATGCTCCCGGAAATACGCCTGCACCTCGGGCTGATTGAGGATCGTGGTCTTCATACGATGGCAGAATGGGCATTCGTCCATTTCGAACATCAACAGAATGCCCCGTTTACCCTCGGCGCGCGCGGTTTCCAGCTCTTCCTTGAAGTTCCCGAAGGTCTCATTGAAGAAGTACCGACCGGGGTCGAGCGGCTTGTCCGCCGCTGTGGCCGCCGTCGTCGCGATCAGGGCCAGGGAAAAAAGCAGGCGCAGCATTATTTCACTCCTCCAACTGGATTGTTCTCATACCTGTCTATGAACGAATGAATCGCGTCGGCAGTAATCTGGCCGACCTGTCGCGCGACGACTTCGCCGGTGGGGGCCACCAGATAAGACGTCGGCAGCCCGTCCACCGGACCGAGCAGTTGGGCACGGCGCGGCTGCTCGCCTGCCAGCAGGATCGGGTACGACAGAAACTGCTGCTCCACGAAGACGCGCAGCCTTTCCGTGTCGATCGACTCCATGTTGACACCGAGCACGACCGCCTTGCCCTTGGCGGCATCATGGAACACCTCCAGCTCGGGCAACTCCTCGAGACACGGCGGGCACCAGGTCGCCCAATAATTGACCAGGACCCATTTGCCGCGGTAGTCCGACAGGCTATAGGTCTGTCCATCCAGGCCCGGCAGGCTGAAATCGCCTCCCGACGCCGCTGCCGGGCCGGCCATCGGGCCGGCCATCGCCACCACCATGAACACCGCGGCGATCAGGGAAAACACCGTATTTCCTCGTACCATCAAGCTGCACCCTTCCTTCCGCGCGATCAAGAGACGCGCCACACTGCCGACAAATTCCGTAATATTGCACAAAAATAATCACAAACGTCTGCCGCCGGATCTGCGGCCCACCGACCTTTGTAGACCACGGTCAGCAGCGAAAGTGCGAAACATGTGTTATTTCCCATCCAACCAGCGCAGCGAGTTTGAGGCATGGTAGACATGCCTTCAAGCCTGCCCGATCCTGGCCTGTTCCGGATCCCGCCGGCAGCCGTCGCACGGCACCCGGCGGTGCTGCTCGCGCCGCGCGAGCTGCGTGCCTGGATAGACGCGCTGCCATTGGCCAACCCGCCACGCACCGCACAGATGTTGATGCAACAGCTGCGACT
>JAGRHB010000012.1 GCA_020445245.1 Gammaproteobacteria bacterium | reverse complement strand
TGGATGATCGCAAGCGCGTCTTCGCACTTGGTCTCATCACCGACCGTCGGCCCGGAGGCGATATCGATCGGGTTGTCCCCGGGCACGTCCGAGATCAACAGGTTGACGACGCGCGCGGGATGACAGGCAGCGGCCAGGCGCCCGCCTTTGATCGCAGACAGGTGACGGCGTACGCAGTTCATCTCCGATATCGATGCGCCGCATTTCAGCAGCGCGCGACTGACCGCCTGTTTGTCGGCCAGAGCCAGCCCCGGCAGTGGAAGGGGCAACAGCGCCGATCCTCCGCCGGATATCAGGCAGATCACCAGGTCGTCGGCATTCAGAGCCCCGACCCGTTCGAGCACGCGCTGTGCCGCCTGCAGGCCGGCCTGGTCCGGCACCGGATGGGCCGCCTGCACGATCTCGATCGAATCACAATCAACCTGATAGCCGTAACGCGTCACCACCAGGCCTTCCAGGGGCCCTTCCCAATGCCGCTCGACGGCATGCGCCATCGCCGCCGAGGCCTTGCCCGCACCGATCACTACCACCCTGCCCCTGGGTGCAGCCGGGATAAACCGCGGAATACAGACCTCGGCCTGGGCCGATGCCACTGCGGCATCGAACATCTGTCGCAACAACGTCTGCGGCTGCATGGTCATTTCCGCTCATCCGACCTCGAAGTTGGCGAGCATCTCCAGCGCGCGCACCATCGCCGAGTGATCCCAGCCGCTGCCGCCGTGCGCGACACAGGCATTGAAGAGCTGCTGTGCGGTCGCCGTGTTCGGCAAAGCCACACCCAGCTCCTGCGCATTGGCCAGCGCCAGATTCAGATCCTTCTGATGCAGCTCGATTCGGAACCCCGGATCGAAGGTGCGCCTGATCATGCGCTCGCCGTGAACCTCGAGGATCTTGGACGACGCAAATCCGCCCATCAGGGCCTCTCGCACTTTGGCGGGATCGGCGCCAGCCTTTGCCGCAAACAGCAAGGCCTCACCGACGGCCTCGATGTTGAGGGCGACGATGATCTGGTTGGCGACCTTCGCAGTCTGGCCGTCGCCGTTGCCACCGACCAGGGTGATGTTCTTACCCATGAGTTCAAACAGCGGGCGCACCATGTCGAAGCTGGCCTGTGAACCACCGACCATGATGGACAGGGCCGCGTTCCTTGCGCCGACCTGGCCACCGGATACCGGGGCATCGAGATACTCGCAGCCCAGCTCGTTGATGCGTCTGGCGAAATCCTTGGTGGCGATCGGTGATATCGAACTCATGTCGACCACGGTCTTGCCCGGTGCCAGGCCTGCGGCCACGCCGTCTGTCCCAAACAGCACCGCCTCCACGTGCGGCGTATCCGGCACCATCACGAATATCACGTCGGCCTGCTGCGCCACCTCCCTTGCGTTGCCGCACGCCTTGCCGCCGGCGTCCGTGAGAACCGCCGGCACGCCGGAGCGGCTGTGCAGGGCCACCTCGTGTCCGGCACTGATAAGGTGACCGGCCATCGGTATGCCCATGATGCCCAAGCCTATAAAGCCAAGTCTGCTCACATCCTTTCTCCTGCGTCTGAAAACGTGCGACCCGATGCGCGCACCCGCCATGCAGGCGCGCCGCATTGCACAATCGTAGACGACCAGCGCCGGAGTTCGAAACGGTGCTGTGCACTGCGGGACAATGCGCATGGAGGTCTGGACGCGCGGGAACCGCGGTTTGCCACCGAATCGACGCTGCGCTAGCGTGTCGTCCGATCACTGCAACCGGACCAGCGTCTGCCCATGCTCTACCTGCCCGCCGAGTTTCCGCTCGATCCCGACCTCTGTTATCTGAATCACGCCGCGATCGGACCCTGGCCGCGTCGCACCGCCCAGGCGGTGGCCAACTTCGCACAGCAGAACATGACGCGTGGCGGCAGCGGCTACCCGGCATGGCTGGAGGTCGAGCAGCGCCTGCGCGTGCGTCTGGCACGTCTGATCAATGCCGACAGTGCCGACGACATCGCGCTGGTCCAGAACACCTCCGAGGGTCTGTCGATCGTCAGTCAGGGGCTGGACTGGCGCGACGGGGACGAGGTGCTCGGCGTTCATGGCGACTTTTGCTCCAACGAGATGCCCTGGCAGATGCTGGGCGACCGAGGTGTGAGTTACCGGTCGCTCGATGTGCTGCACTCGACCGACCCCGAAGGCGCCCTCATCGACGCGCTGGTGGACAGGACCCGACTGCTGGCGATCAGTACGGTGAATTTTGCGACCGGTTACCGTTTCGATCTGGCACGCCTGTCGGCAGCCTGCCGGGCACGCGGCGTATTGCTGTCGGTTGACGCCATCCAAAGTCTCGGCGCTGCCGGTTTCGATCTGCAGCAGGTGCCTGCCGACTTTGTGATCGCCGGTGGGCACAAGTGGCTGCTGTCAGCCGAAGGACTGGGCTTTCTGTACTGTCGCCCGGAACTGCGCGAACGCCTGAGCCTGCACCAGTTTGGCTGGGCGATGCGCGCCAGACCCTACGAGTTCGAAAGCACGTCATGGGCGCCCGCCTCCTCGGCCCGGAGATTCGAGGCCGGGACGCCGAACATGATCGGCATCCATGCGCTGGACGCCAGCCTCAGTCTGTTCGAGGAGGTCGGCATGGTGTTTGTCGAGCAGCGCCTGGCGGAAAACATCCGGTTACTCGAAGACCGGCTCAAAGCGATCCCGGATGTGGAGATGGTGACGCCTCAGGATCCTGCGAAACGTTGCGGAATCCTGACTTTTCGCCATCCCGGCGTCGAGCCATCGGTACTGCATGCACAACTGATGAAACGGCAGCTGATCTGTTCGCCTCGGGCCGGAGGGATTCGTCTGTCACCACATTTCCATACGTCCAGACAGTCCCTTGATTCGACAATGGAAAAGATTCAACAAGCTATCCAATCTCTTATATAACAATCGTAACTAGCGGTTTATACACCATAATATCTATATTATATTTATTCTCTTAAATTAGTACGAATATACGAAATATAAACGGAAACAAAGCGTCCGAATCGGCGGTCTATACTCGGTGAATACGGGAGAAAGGCCCCACGACGATGCGCGATCTCTTGAGATGGCTGTATTTCAAGGCCACAGAGTGGCTGACGAAGGAAGGACCACCTTCGCCAACCCCGCTCTGTGACTTCAGTCGTCTCGGGTTCGAATTGCGCAAGGGCGACGTGCTGCTGGTGGAGGGTCGCAGTCGCGTCTCCGAAGTCATCAAGATCATCACCCAGAGCCCATGGAGCCACTCCGCCCTCTACATCGGCCGACTGTATGACATCAAGGATCCCGACCTGAGGTCGGTGGTCGAGTATCACTATGACGGTGACCCGGAAGATCAGCTGATCATCGAGGCACTGATCGGTCGCGGCACCATCATCTCGCCACTGAACGCTTACCGAACCGATCATCTTCGAATCTGCCGGCCTGCGGGGCTTTCGCCGGCCGACGCCGAGGGGGTGATCGGCTACGCGGTCAAGCATCTGGGCTGGGAATACGACGTTCGGCAGATACTCGATCTCGCGCGGTTCTTTTTCCCCTGGAGTTTTCTGCCGCGGCGCTGGCGTTCCAGCCTGTTCCAGCACAATGCCGGCAAGCCGACCCGTACCGTGTGCTCGACGCTGCTCGCCGAGGCCTTTGGCACCGTGGATTTTCCGATCCTGCCGTTCATCGACCGAGCGCAGGATGGCAGCGTGCGCTTCTTCAAACGCAACCCGCGGCTGTTCGCTCCCCGGGATTTCGATTATTCGCCGTATTTCTCGATCATCAAGTATCCCTACCTCGGCCTCAACGACATCGGCCTGTATCACCGTCTGCCGTGGAGTGACGAGGACATCTATAACGACGAGCGCCACGCGTTCAATCCGCCACCGAGCAAGGTGCTGCAATGTGAGGAGCCGGCGATGCCTGACGATGACGATGTCGTCGCCGAGGTCCCGACCGTCGCCACCGTGTCGCACAAGCGCCTCGGGTTGGCGTTTCTCAGGCGCAGGGGGTAGACGACATGTGGATCAGTGGACTCTTGTTGACGATCGCCGTGGTCTGGGCGCTGGCGTACTGGGGCGCGGGCACCGGGGTTTGGATCGCAGCGCTGGCGGCAGGCCTGACGGTGTTTACCCTGGGCACCGCGGTAAGCTGGTACGTCGCCATACCCGCCTGGCTGCTGTCGGCTGCCGCAGTGCTGCTGCTGGGCGTGCCGCGGATCCGCCGCCGCCATGTGACCGCGCCGCTGTTCCGGCAGTTCCGCAAGGTGATGCCTCCGATGTCGCAGACCGAGCAGGAGGCGCTGGAGGCCGGGAGCGTGTGGTGGGACGCCGAGTTGTTTACCGGCAAACCCGACTGGCAGCGCCTGCTCAACCTGCCCAAGCCGCATCTCAGCCAGCAGGAACGCGCCTTTCTCGATCAGCAGACCGATACCCTGTGCCGGATGCTCGACGACTGGCGCATCACCCACGAAGACCGGGATCTCTCGCCCGAGGCCTGGCGGTACATCAAGGAGCAGGGTTTCTTCGGACTGATCATCCCGCAGGAGTACGGTGGCAAGGGGTTTTCGGCGCTGGCCCACTCAGAGGTGGTGATGAAACTCGCCAGCCGCAGTATCACCGCCGCGGTCACCGTGATGGTGCCCAACTCGCTGGGCCCGGGAAAGCTGCTGCTGCACTACGGTACCCGCGAACAGAAGAACCACTACCTGCCGCGCCTGGCACGCGGTGAGGAGGTGCCCTGCTTCGCGCTGACCGGGCCGGAAGCAGGCAGCGATGCCGGCGCGATCCCGGACCGTGGCGTGGTATGTCATGGCGACTGGCGCGGTGAACGCGTGCTGGGTGTGCGCCTGAACTGGGAGAAGCGATACATCACCCTGGGGCCGATCTGCACCCTGCTCGGTCTCGCGTTCAAACTGTATGACCCGGATCACCTGCTGGGCGAGACAACGGACCTGGGCGTCACCCTGGCGCTGGTGCCACGCGAGACACCGGGCGTGAGTATCGGCGAACGTCATGTGACCCTGGACATCCCGTTCCAGAACGGTCCCAACCAGGGCCACGACGTGTTCATCCCGATGTCCCAGCTGATCGGCGGCACCCGATACATCGGCCAGGGCTGGCGCATGCTGGTCGAGTGCCTGGCCGAGGGTCGCGGTATCTCGCTGCCGGCGCTGAGCGTCGGTGCAGGCAAGACCGCCAGCCGTTTCACCGGTGCCTATGCGGCGATCCGCCAGCAGTTCAACCGGCCGATCGGGCATTTCGAGGGCATCGAACAGCCGCTGGCGCGGATCGCCGCCCTCACCTACCAGATGGACGCCGCCCGCACACTGACCCTCGGTGCGCTGGATATCGGCGAGAAGCCCTCGGTGATCTCGGCGATCGTCAAGTATCACCTGACCGAGAACTACCGCCGCTGCATCAACGACGCGATGGACATCCAGGGCGGCAGCGGCATCTGCCTGGGACCGTCCAACCTGATCGGTCGTGCCTACCAGGCGATCCCGATCGCGATCACCGTCGAGGGCGCCAACATCCTGACCCGCAGCATGATTATTTTCGGTCAGGGTGCGGTGCGCTGCCATCCGTGGGTCTTGAAAGAGTTCCAGGCCACACAGGACCCGGACACGCGGCGTGGCCTGGTCGACTTCGACCATGCGATCTTCGGTCACATCGGCTTCGTGTTCGGCAATATCGCGCGCAGCCTGTTCCTCGGCCTGACGCGCGGACGCCTTGCCAGTGCACCGGTCGATGGGCCGACACGGCACTATTTTCAACAACTGCACTGGATGAGCGCCGCCTTCGCACTGAGTGCCGATGTCGCGATGATGACGCTCGGCGGTTCGCTCAAACGCAAGGAACGCCTGTCGGCGCGTCTGGGCGACATCCTCAGCGAGTTGTACCTCACCTCGGCAACGCTGAAACGTTTCGAAGACCAGGGACGTCCTCAGGACGATCTGCCATTGGTGCGCTGGGCGTGCGAGAACTCGCTGTACCGGATGCAGGAACGTTTCCGCCTGCTGTTCCGCAACCTGCCGTTCCGGCCGCTCGCCTGGTTGCTGCGCGTCTGTGTTTTCCCCACGGGCTCCCCCTACACGGCGACCCGCGACCGCATCGATCACGAAGCGGCCGCCATCCTGCTGCAACCGGGTGCCGCCCGCGACCGACTCACGCAGGGCATCTTCCTCAGTGACGACATGGCACTGCGCCAGGGCGAGATAGAGCAGGCATTCGCGCAGGCCGCCAGGGTCGCGCCGATCGAAAAGACGCTGCGTGACGCACGCCGCGCCGGCCTGCTGCGCGGACAGTCTTCCACCGAATGGGTGACCGAGGCCGTGGCCGATGGCCTGATCTCTGCGGCCGATGCCGCCGAGCTGGAAAAGATGCAGACCCTGCGCCGCAGGGTGGTGATGGTGGACAGCTTCGCCCACTACGGCAAGCAGTACGCGCGCCGCCCACCGACGGCGGACAAGCCGGCGATCTACGCGGTATGAATCGGACTGGCACACAGGAGAACGGAGCATGATGCAGCGAGTGCACGAACAGAACATCGGACGACTGCATGGTCGCAAGGTGTACGTGGTCGACGGCGCACGTACGCCGTTCCTCAAGGTCCGTGGCCGGCCTTCGCCGTTTCGTGCCAGCGATCTCGCGCTGGCCGCGGGTCGCGCACTGCTGAACCGCGTCGGTCTGGCACCCGACAGCGTCGATCAGGTCGTACTGGGCTGTGTGTCCTCAGGGCCGGACGAGGCCAATATCGCGCGCGTAGTGGCGCTGCGGCTGGGCTGTGGTGAGCAGGTCCCGGCCTGGACGGTCCAGCGCAATTGCGCCTCCGGGATGCAGGCACTGGAGAGCGCCGCGCTGGATATCGCCGGCGGGCGAAGTCACCTGGTGCTGGCCGGCGGTACCGAGGCGATGAGCCATCATCCGGTGATGCTCAACGAACTGATGACCGCGTGGCTGGGCACGTGGAATCAGGCGGCGACGATCGGTGCGCGTGGCCGCGCACTGCTGCAACTGCGACCGGCGCATTTCAGGTTGGTCGTAGCATTGTTGCGCGGCCTCACCGACCCGGTGGTGGGCCTGTCGATGGGACAGACCGCCGAGGAGCTGGCCGAGCGATTCGGGATCACGCGTGCGGCCATGGACGCCTATGCGCTGCGCAGCCACCAGCGCCTGGCGAACGCCGTCGACCGGCAGTGGCTGGACGAGATCGAGCCGCTATACGACGGCAACGGCAACGTATATGCGCTCGATGATGGCCTGCGTCCGGACTCGTCGATCGAGGCGCTGAACAGGCTGCGGCCGGTGTTCGACCGCCCGGTCGGCCGCGTGACCGCCGGCAACAGTGCCCAGGTCAGCGATGGTGCGGCGATGCTGCTGCTGGCGTCCGAAGAGGCCGTCGATCGCCTGGATCTGCCGGTACTCGGGCGTATCGTCGACAGTCAGTGGGCCGGCGTCGACCCGGCGCAGATGGGGCTTGGTCCGGTACACGCGATGGCGCCGATCATGCAGCGCCACGGGTTCGACTCCGATGACATCGACATCTGGGAGATCAACGAGGCGTTCGCCGCCCAGGTGCTGGCATGCACCAGCGCATGGGCCTCGACCGACTACTGCCGGGACGGTCTGCAGCGCAAGCAGGCCTTTGCCCCGATTCGCGACGACCGGCTCAACACAGACGGTGGCGGTATAAGTCTCGGGCATCCGGTCGGTGCCAGTGGGGCGCGCATCACGCTGCACGCCTTTAAGGCCATGCAGCGTGTTGGCGGGCGGCGCGCGATCGCCAGCCTGTGCATCGGTGGCGGCCAGGGTGGCGCCCTGCTGCTGGAGCGCGACCCGACCGGAGACCCGACATGAACCTGCACTTGAGTATCTCCAGGGACACCGACGACATCGCGTGGTTGCTGGTCGACAAGGCCGACAGCACGGCCAATGTGCTGACCACAGAACTGCTCGAGGAATTCGACCAGTGCCTGGTACAGATCGCGCAGATGCACCCCAAGGGGCTGGTGATCATCTCCGGCAAGGCATCCGGATTCATCGCCGGCGCCGACGTCAAGGCGTTCGCCGAGGTGCCCGGGGTGGCATCGGCCGAACAGCATATCCGCCGCGTCCACGAGATCCTGCACCGTCTCGAATCGATGGCATTCCCCACGGTCGCCGCGATCCATGGTTTCTGCCTCGGCGGCGGCCTGGAACTCGCACTGGCCTGCGATTACCGTGTCGGTGTCGACGACACTGCGACGCGGCTGGGCTTTCCCGAGGTCAGGCTCGGCATTTTTCCCGGGTACGGCGGCACCGTGCGCAGCACGCGCCTGCTCGGCGATCTGGCGGCGTTGCAGCTGATGCTCGGGGGGCGCACTGTCAGTGCCCGGCAGGCACACCGCATGGGGCTGGTCGATCTGGCAGTGCCGCAACGCCAGTTGCGCGCGGCCGCGGCCGGCATGATCCGGCGCAACACGCGACCGCATCGCGCCGGCTGGGTCCGGCGTCTGCCATCGCTGGCGGTGCTGCGCCCACTGGTCTGCAGGGTGCTGGCATCCCAGGTCGAAAAACGGGTGAACCGCGCCCACTACCCTGCCCCCTTCGAACTGCTCGAACATTGGCGCGCCACGGCCGGCGACGCCTCTGCGATGTATGCGAGCGAGGCGCGCAATGTCGCGCGCCTGATCAACGCCACCACCGCACAGAACCTGATCCGGGTGTTCCTGCTGCAGGACCGCCTGAAGGCCGAGGGCAACAAGGCGGACTTCCGGCCACGCCAGGTACACGTGATCGGCGGTGGCGTGATGGGCGGGGACATCGCGGCCTGGTGCGCGCTGCGTGGGCTGCGCGTCACGCTGCAGGACCGCGCGCCCGAGTACCTGAGCCGTGCGGTGCAACGTGCGCACCAGTTGTTCCGGCACAAGCTGAAAGACCCCTATGCGGTTCAGGCCGCGATCGACCGGCTGATGCCGGATCACCGCGGCAGCGGGGTACGCAATGCCGACGTGGTGATCGAGGCGATCTACGAGGATCTCGACGCCAAACAGGCGCTGTATGCGCAGGTCGAGCCGCAGATGAAGGCAGACGCCCTGCTCGCCAGCAATACCTCCAGCATCCCGCTGGCGCAGCTGGGCGCGAAGCTGGCAAGGCCGGGTCGCCTGGTCGGCCTGCACTTCTTCAATCCGGTGGCCAAGATGCCGCTGCTGGAGGTGGTCCACGATACCCACACCGAGGCAGCGATGGTCAGCCGTGCGGCCGCATTCGCCCGCCACATCGACAAGCTGCCGCTGAAGGTCCGCAGCCGCCCGGGGTTCCTGGTCAACCGGGTGTTGATGCCCTACCTGCTCGAGGCCGTTGAGCTGCTCGATGAGGGGATCCCGGCGACGGCGATCGACCGCGCGGCGGTCGCGTTCGGCATGCCGATGGGGCCGATCGAACTGGCCGATACCGTGGGCCTGGACATCTGCCTCTCGGTTGCCGACAAGATGGCCGGCGCGCTGCACAACCCGGTACCGGAGCAGCTGCGCACGCTGGTCGACCGGGGTCACCTGGGTCGCAAGTCCGGCCAGGGATTCTATGCCTGGAAAGACGGCAAGGCGGTAATGCCCACACCGGCGGGCGAGCCGCCTGTGCAGGACCCGGACATCAGCGATCGCCTGATCCTGCGTCTGATCAACGAGTCGGTGGCCTGCCTGCGCGAAGGCGTGGTCGGTGACGAGGACCTGCTCGACGCGGGCGTGATCTTCGGGACCGGCTTCGCGCCGTTCAGGGGCGGCCCTATGCACTATGTACACAGTCGCGGCAGTGCCGAGGTGAGACAACGGCTCGACGAACTGGAGGACCGTTTCGGCCAGCATTTCCACGCCGATCCGGGTTGGGGGGCAATTGCCTGAGCACAGGGATTTTGGAGGAGCGCGATCATGCTACATGAGCGGCGGATGATCACGATGGACGACGCCACCACGCTGGCCGACCTGTTCAACGAGCGCTGTGTGCGCACATCCGACGGCCTGGCCTACGTGCAGTTCCGTGACGGCGACTGGCGCCAATTCAGCTGGGAACAGACGCGTGACGCAGTTGCGCGCTGGCAGGCGGCGATGATCACGGACGGTCTGCAACCGGGCGACCGGGTCGCGATCATGTGCGGCAACCGCTGGGAGTGGGTGATCTGCGACCAGGCGGCGCAGGGCCTCGGCCTGGTCACGGTACCCATCTACACCAACGATCGCGCCGAGAATATCGGCTGGATCCTCGAAGACTCCGGCGCCAGTATGCTGCTGATCGAGAGCGTGTCTCAGTGGGAGTCCTTGGCCAGTCTGCACGGGCGACTCGGCGGACTGCGGCGCATCCTGTGCCTCGAATCCGGGGCCGAGGGGCCCGACAATCTGGCCACACCCTCACGCTGGCTGAGTGACGAAACGCCGTCCTATTGCTGCCAACCCGGCGACCCGGACAGTCTGGCGACAATCGTGTACACCTCCGGTACCACCGGCCGACCAAAGGGTGTGATGCTCAGCCATCGCAACATCCTGTTCAATATCCAGGCCGCGCTGCAGCTGTTCGATGTATTCGAACACGACCTGATGCTGTCGTTCCTGCCGCTCTCCCACGCGTTCGAACGCACCGTCGGTTACTACCTGCCGATCGCGACCGGGACCGCGGTGGCCTACAGCCGTTCGATCCCGCAGCTGGCCGAGGACCTGGTCGCGGTGCAGCCGACCCTGATGATCTCGGTGCCACGCATCTTCGAACGGGTATACGGCAGAATCATGGACAAACTGGCCGGTGAATCGGCCACGAAGCGTCGCCTGTTCCGCGCCGCGGTCGATACCGGCTGGGCACGGTTCCTCCACCGCCAGGGACGTGGCCGCTGGCGGCCGTCGTTCCTCATCCACCCGCTGCTCGATGCGCTGGTCGCTCGCAAGGTGCGGGCCAGGCTGGGTGGGCGCATGCGCTTTACCGTGTGCGGCGGCGCCGCGCTGTCCCCGGAAGTCGCACAGCTGTTCATCGGGCTCGGCGTTCCAGTTACCCAGGGCTACGGCCTGACCGAGACGGCGCCGGTGATTGCGGCCAACCCGCTGGACGACAACGATCCGGAATCCGTCGGCATCGCGCTGCCCGGCATCGAGGTGCGGGTGGGCGAAAACGATGAGCTGCTTACCCGCAGCCCCAGTGTCATGCTCGGTTACTGGAACAACCCACTGGCCACCCGCAGTGTGATCGACAGGGACGGTTGGCTGCACACCGGCGACAAGGTGGCGATCCAGTCCGGTGGTCACATCCGCATCACCGGGCGAATCAAGGACATCATCGTGCTCGCCAACGGCGAAAAAGTGCCGCCGGCGGACATGGAAAATGCCATCGCCCTCGATGAACTGGTCGACCAGGTACTGGTGATCGGCGAGGGTCGGCCTTATCTGAGCGCGCTGCTGGTACCCAACCCGGAGGCGTTCGCGCGCGTCGCCAGCGAACTCCACCTCGACCCGGCCAACGAGGAAACCTGCTGCGATGAGAACGTACGTTCGCTGTTCATGCGCCATGTCCAGCAGCGCACGTCCGCATTTCCCGGCTATGCACAGGTGCGCGAGGTGGCCGTAGTCAACGAACCCTGGACCCCGGATAATGGCCTGGCGACCCCGACGCTGAAACTGCGTCGCCATGAAATCCTTGAGCGATATCACGACATTGCAGAAAAGTTATACGCCGGACACTGAACACGCCGCGCCACGTGAGCTGACCTATCGTGTCGTCGCCATGCCGGCGGATACCAATGCCTACGGAGACATCTTTGGCGGCTGGCTGATGTCGCAGGTGGACATCGCCGGCAGCATCCTGGCGATCCGTGAGGCCGAGGGCCGGGTGGCCACCGTGGCGGTGAAGGAGTTCCGTTTTCTCGCGCCTGTCGCGGTGGGAGACCTGGTCAGCTGCTATGCGGAAATCCGGCGCCGCGGTCAGACCTCGATCACCGTGCACGTCATCGCCGAGGCCTGTCGTCAGCTCGAGGCCAACCTGGTCAACGTGGTGGCGGATGCCACCCTGGTCTATGTTGCGCTGGGTGATGACGGCCGGCCACGCCATCTGCGTGAGATCTCCTAGCGCTCCGATCGGCGCATTGACAGTGGTCATTGCCGCCGGGCCCGGAGTTGAATAGGCTTTGCGACCTGTTCAGCGTCTGGAGTTGTTGATGAAACACGCCGTATCTGCCGTTTTTTCCGTTGTCGCCGGTCTCGCACTCGGCCTGTCCGTCGCCTACCCTGTTGCCGCCGAAGGGATCGCCGACAAGGTCACCGTGACCGACCCGTATGTGCGTGCGATCCCGCCGGTGATCAAGACCACTGCCGCATTCATGCAGTTGCGCAGCAGCGATGCCGTCGAGCGCTTCGTGGTCGAAGCCAGCAGCCCGGCCGCCGGCACCGTCGAACTGCATATGCACACGATGGATGACGGCGTGATGCGCATGCGCCGCATTGCACATATCCACCTCCCTTCCAACCAGCAGGTATCTTTGGAACCCGGCGGTCTGCACATCATGCTGTTCGACCTGACCGCGCCGATCGCACCGGGTGACCGGATCCCGATCACCCTGACCTTCGATGACGGTTCGACCCGGGAGATCTCGGCCGAGGTGCGCACCGTCGAATCGATGATGAAGCATTGAATCGGGGCGACTCCGTGCACGACAGGCTGTTGAATATCCTGCTGGCGTCGATGCTGGTGTTACTGCTGGTCGCCTGCGACAAGACGCAGGCACCGGCGGCGCAGGCCACCGCGGCAACGCAGGACTTCACGCTGAAGCTGGCCGAGACATGGGGACCCAATTACCCGATCTTCGGTGAGACCACCAAGCGACTCGCGGCGATGGTGGAGCAGATGTCGGGCGGTCGGTTGCGGATCACCATCGATTCGGCGAACAAGCACAAGGCGCCGTTCGGCGTGTTCGACATGGTCAAGGCCGGGCAGTACGACATGGGGCACTCCGCGTCCTACTACTGGAAAGGCAAAGACCCGGACACGCTGTACTTCACCAATATGCCGTTCAGCATGACCGCACCCGAGCAGCTGGCCTGGTTCTACCACGGCGGCGGCCTGCAGTTGATGGAGAAGGTCTACGCCGGACACGGCCTGCTTTCGTTTCCCGGCGGGAACACCGGTGGCCAGATGGGTGGCTGGTTTCGCAAGGAAATCAACTCGGTGGAAGATCTTCAGGGGCTGAAGATGCGTATCCCGGGTTTTGCCGGCGAGGTGCTCGCGAGACTGGGCGCCAAGCCGACCAACATCCCGCCGGGCGAGCTGTACACGGCACTGGAACGCAACACCATCGATGCCTTGGAATGGGTCGGCCCGTCACTCGACCTGCGCATGGGTTTCCACAAGATTGCGCCTTATTACTACACCGGCTGGCATGAGCCCAGCGCCGAGCTGCAGTTCCTGATCAACAAACAGTCCTGGGAGCGTCTGCCGCCCGATCTGCGGGAGATCCTGCGGGTGGCGATGCGCGCCGCCGCCGCCGATATGTACACCCTGGCGTACCACGAGAACGCGGTGAACTGGGCGACGATGCGACAGGAGTTTCCTGACATCCAGCTCAGGACCTTCCCGAAGCCGGTTCTCGCCGCCCTGCGAAAGGCCAATGATGAGCTTCTAGCGGAGTTCGCGGCCGCGGACCCGCTCGCCAGGGAGATCATCGACTCGCAGGCCGACTATCTGGCCAGGGCACGCGCCTGGACCGCGATCTCGGACCAGGCATACCTGAACAGCATGCGCGATCTGCAGGATTGAGCCGCCGCCCCGTCGCCACCAGCGAACCAACGGGGTAATACGCTACCATGGAGGCCTCATACACAGGCCGCGGGTGAATCTCAGGTGGCACCGTCAACACTGCTGCGCGCGGAGCGCGTATTCAACCGTTTTTCCGATGGCATCGGCGCATTCTCCGCCGCGGCCCTGCTGCTTCTGGTATTCAACGTGTTCTACGACGTGCTGATGCGTTACCTGCTCAACGATGTCTCGATCGGCATGCAGGAACTGGAATGGCATCTGTATTCGGCGGTCTTCCTGTTCGGTGTCGCCTATGCGCTCAGGATCGACGGCCATGTGCGGGTCGATGTGATCTACGAGCGCCTCGCGCCGCGCCGGCGCGCGATGATCGATATCCTGGGGACCATCGCGCTGCTGTGGCCGTTCTGTTTCCTGGTCGCCGACTACGGTGTCGCTTTTGCCCACGAGGCCTACGTCATCGGCGAGACCAGCGGCGACCCCGGCGGCCTGCCCGGACGCTGGATCGTCAAGGCACTGATCCCGACTGCCTTCATTTGTGTGCTGATAAGCAGCCTCGGCTTCATGCTGCGTGCGCTCAACGAGTACCTGGGCCTGGAAAAGGCCCACGCCTACGAGCCCTTCCGTCCCTGAAATACGCAGCAGCAGGCACTCTCCGTTGATCGGCATCGCCATGTTTTTCGTCGCCCTGTTGCTGCTGTTGCTCGGCTTCCCGGTCGCGTTCACCTTCGGTGGTGTTGCCGTGATCTTCGGTGTGCTGGCACAGGGCTGGGACCTGTTCGCCTTCATGCCGTTTCGCATCTACAACATCATGCAGAACACGGTGCTGATGGCCGTCCCTCTGTTTGTCCTGATGGGAATCGTGCTGCAGAAGACGCAGCTGGCCGAACAGCTGCTGGAATCCATGGCACGGCTGTTCGGTACCATGCGCGGCGGCCTGGCGGTCTCGACGATCCTGGTTGGCGGGCTGCTGGCCGCATCCACGGGCGTCGTCGGCGCCAGTGTCGTGGCGATGGGCGTGATCTCGCTTCCGGTGATGCTCAAGTACGGCTACAGCCGGCAGCTGTCCTGCGGTGTCATCTGCGGCGCCGGAACACTGGGGCAGATCATTCCGCCGTCGATCGTCCTGATCATCCTCGGCGACGTGATGGGACTGGCGGTCGGTGATCTGTTCCAGGCGGCATTGATCCCGGGTCTGGCCCTGGTCGGACTGTACATCGCCTATGTGCTGGCACTCGCCCACCTGCGACCGGATGCTGCGCCGTCGGTACCGTTCGAAGTGGATGCGCGCAGCACCGGGCGACAGTATCTCGCTGCCCTGCGTGCCGTGGTACCGCCGCTGATGCTGATCGTCGTCGTGCTGGGTTCGATCTTCGCCGGTATCGCCACTCCGACCGAGTCCTCGGCGCTCGGTGTGGCCGGTGCAATCTTGCTTTCGATCCTGTATCGCAAATTCTCGTGGCGCCTGCTGTATGAGAGCGCACTCGAGACGGTCAAGATCACCGCGATGGTATTCGCGATCCTGCTCGGTGCCACAGCCTTTTCCATGGCCTTCAGTTATACCGGCGGCGACGCGGTGGTCGAGGCGTTCCTGACCCAGCTGCCCGGAGAGAAATGGGGCTTTCTGATCTTCTCCATGGTGATCATCCTGGC
>JAGRHB010000129.1 GCA_020445245.1 Gammaproteobacteria bacterium | reverse complement strand
ATTCCGGTGATGTTCGGCGGCGCGGCAGACATGCACGCGCAGGTCTACTATGCCCTTGAGGGGATGGGCGAGCTCGGCAGGCTGCACGAAATCATTTTCCGCGCCATGCACGACGAAAAGCGCAAGTTGCGTTCACGCGATGAAGTGGATGCCCTGTTGCAGGAAAACGGTGTGGACATGGCCAGATTCAACGAGGCAATGAGTTCGTTTGCGGTGGCTGCCAAGGTCAATCGGGCCAGGGCGCTGATGCGCCGCTATGGCGTGCGCAGCGTGCCTGCGGTGGTGGTCGATGGCCGTTATCGCAGTGGGACCGGGTTCTCCGGCTATCAGGAGATCACTGAAGTTGTCGACTACGTGGTCGATAAGGTTCTGATGCAGCGCCAGTCGGGCCGCTGATTTGAAAAAGAATGCAAACGTATGAACCCGCCTCCTCCCGTTCATCATGAGAGTCTGGCGTCCCAGGGACGCAGCCTGCGTTTGCTCAGTTACAACATCCAGGCGGGGATCGATACCCGCCACTATCGCGAGTACGTGACCAAGGGCTGGAAACATCTGCTGCCCAACCGCGAGCGCCTGCGCAATCTCAACCTGATCGCGGAGATGTTGCACGGCTACGATCTCGTTGGCCTGCAGGAGGTCGACTCCGGGAGTCTGCGCAGCGGGTTTGTCGACATGACCGAGTACCTCGCGCATCGCGGTGGCTACCCGCATTGGTATCGGCAGGTCAACCGCAATATGGGCGTGCTGGCACAGCACAGTAACGGTTTTCTCAGCCGCATACGCCCGACCCGGGTCAGCAACCACAGTCTGCCGCCGGGCAATGGCCGTGGTGCCATGCTGATTGAGTTCGGCGAGGGTCCGGAGGCGTTGGCGATCTGCTCGATGCACCTGGCGTTGAGCAGGCGCGTGCGTTCGCGCCAACTCGATTTCATCAATGAGCTGGTCGGTGAACGCAAGCACCTGGTGGTCATGGGCGACCTCAATGCCGGCTGCGAAAGCAGCGAGGTGCGGATGTTCATCGACAAGACCGGGCTCACCGAACCGGCCTGTGATCAGGCAACCTTTCCCAGCTGGCGGCCGGTGCGCCGTATTGATCACATCCTCGTCTCACATTCGCTCGAGGTATTGCGGACACGCGTCGTCGACTATGCCCTGTCCGATCACCTGCCAATCTGCGTCGAGCTGGTTGCCCCGGAGGGCATTCGTCTGGCCGCCTGAGGCCGGCCGCGCCAAGATGGCGACTGACTGGCGGGAACGCTATCTGGAACTTGCCGATCGGCATGAGCAGCAGTCGGTCGCGCATGCCGACGCAGAGCGCGACCTCACCCGATTGATCGTCCGCCTGTGCGTCGCATGCTCAGGGCTTGATCCCGCGCTCGACCCGCACCTCAACCGGCTGCGAAATGCGGTGAAAGCGGGTACCCCAGCGACCCTGTTGCGGCAAGCGGGGGCGCTCGTGGACGCACTGGTGCATGCCCCGGAACAGCGTGCCAGTCCGGGCGTCCTGCAGCGCCTGCTCGCGCACAAGGGGCTGGGGTCGCGCCAGATCGGCGACGCGCTCACCCTCTGGGCCGGTGTTGCCGCTGATCCTGCGAGCGCAAGCACGCGTCAGCTGGACGCGTTGGCAAAAGTCCTGGTGGATGCGCTGCAACCGGCGGGCGGCGAGGATAGGAGGCCGGGTCTTCTGGAAAGGCTCGTCGGTAAGGGGACTGCCGGGGTCGCGGTTGGACCCAACCAGCTGCTGTTGCAGGTCCTGGACGTCGTGCACTGGCCTGAAGATATGTCTGCCAGGATAGAGGCGTTCCGTACCCAGCTGGCGGGTGACGATGCCGCCTGGGTCGGCGTCGTGCGACAGATCAGCGACCTCGCCGTCATCGCGATGGGCGAGGCCCACTTCCATGCACGTTCGGCCGAGGCTTTCCTCACCGAGTTGAATCACCGCCTCGAAGAGCTCGACCGCCACATGCTGGGTGAAGCGCAGCGCCGCGAGGACTCGCGTCTTGGCGGACAGTCGCTGGGGCACAGGATGGACGCCGAAGTGGTGACCCTGACCGACAGGGTGCACACCAGCGAGGACCTCTCCGGCCTGCAGGCCGGCGTCATCGACAGCCTCGATCGGATGCAGGCACATGTGCGCGCACACCTCGAGGAGGAGCGCGCGCGTCTCGAGGGCGCGGAGGCGGATGCCGCACAGCTGCGCAAGCGGATGCGGCGGCTCGAGCACGATACCTTCGACCTGCGGCGCCAGGTCGCGCAGTCGTACCGTGAATCCATGCGCGATCCGTTGACCGGGCTGCCGAACCGGCGGGCCTATGACGACCGCGTGGCCCAGGAGTACGCACGCTGGAAGCGCTTCGGTGATCCCCTGGCGCTGTTGGTCCTGGATATCGACGATTTCAAGACGATCAACGACACTTTCGGGCACAGCTCCGGCGACAAGGCATTGGCCATGATCGGCAAGATCCTCGGCGAACGCGTGCGTGAGACAGATTTCATCGCGCGCTATGGTGGCGAGGAATTCATCGCGCTGTTGACCGGGGCTCAGCGGGATGACGTGTTGCGCGTGGCCGAGGCCATGCGTGCCGGTGTCCAGGATGGCGGGCTGCACGCAAACGGGCGTCCGGTAAAGGTGACGGTTTCGATCGGCGTGGCGATGTTCGGTGTCGGCGACTCACTCGATGGTGCGTTCGAGCGTGCGGACAAGGCGTTGTACGCTGCCAAGCGCCAGGGCAAGAACTGCGTGGTTTTCGGCTGAGGGTCAGAACGACCGCGTGCATCGCCCGGCAAACCCGCGTGTGCAAACAATCTTTGCATTTCCGACTGCAGGCAGGGTAAGCTGCGCCAGCTACACCGTCTTTGCTCTTCCTATACCATCTTCCATTCGTTGTTTCCCCGCTGATACACCCGAATCGAACTGAAATAGTGTCCGCCAAGATTCGTGGCTTTGAATGGCCCGTATGCACGGGCTCGTAGAAATTTATCGAGGAATACTCAAATGTCAGTAAAACAGACCGGAACCGTGAAGTGGTTCGACAGTGGCAAAGGCTACGGTTTCATCGAGCGCCAGGGCGGTAAGGACCTGTTCGTCCATTTCCGTTCTATCGTCGGCGAAGGCCATCGCTCCCTGGAAGAAGGGCAGCGCGTGGAGTTCGTCGAAGTGGCCGGTAACAAAGGCCCGCAGGCGGACAACGTCGTCCCTCTCTGACGCCTGCCGCGAGAACGCTGCCCTGAACGGGGCAGCGTTCTTCTGTCCGACGAAAGACCTGTCCGAGCGAATCGGTGGGGATTTCTGTCTCCAGTCGCCAGATAAGGTCAACGCCATTGATTACCCTTGCCATTCGCGGCCTCGCCAGATCGACCACAGAAGACAACCTCACCAGCCTGTTCACCCAGTACGGTGTGGTCCGCTCCCTGAAGCTCGCCAAAGACCTGTTCTCGGGTGACTGCAAGGGGTTCGCGATCATCGAAATGGAAGGGCACGAGGCCCGCGCCGCGATCGCCGCACTCGATGGCAGTGAGTTCAACGGGGCAATGATCCGCGTGGGTCCCGACCGGATGCAAAAGGGACGCAGCGGCCGTCGCTGACCCCCAACAGTCGCCGTCTTCACAACGGCCGTCAATCTTCGTTCAGATAGGGCGCCCAGGCATATCGCCACGGCGTGCCGGTCTGCCCCTCCAGGCGCTGCAACAGCAGATCGCTCGGGCTGGCTTCTCCCGGAAACACGTTGCGCAACTCGATTAGCACACGACCGCTGATCGCGTGCGCACGCCAGTCCAGTTCGTGCGCCGACCAAGATCGGCCACAGCCCGGACAAAGCGGTCTGGTCGTTCCGGCCTGCCACTGCTCCAGCTGTTCCCGCCAGTCTGTCAGGCGCGCCCGGCAGGTCGGACACCGAGGTCTTGCCGTGCCCGGTCCTGTCACCAGTCGCGGTTGTGCGTAGGGGCCGTGCAACGCCACATGGCAGAACTGCAGGCTGCCGTCGTGAGACGGCTGCATCGCCAGGAATGGAGAGCAGCCGGCGTAGATCACGTGTCTGCTGAATCCTTCGCCGGCCGAATAGATCTTCGGGGCGAGTGGGCGGCCGATCAGGCCGAGATCCTGCAGTACAACCGTCGGGCCATCGAGGTCGGGGGCGGATTGCGGATCATCGGGTGCTAGGTACAGGCTGCTGAGCGACATCGCGCCGATAGTGGCGCAGTGCAGATCCGGCAGCAAGCGCTGACCCGCGCCCTCCCGTCCGTGCTGTGCTTTAATCGGATCGCCAACAGGGCGTCGCAATGTTCAAGAGACTATTCATCAAATTCGTACGCGGCTACCAGCTGCTGATCAGCCCGGTGCTCGGCAACAACTGTCGCTACATGCCCAGTTGTTCGGCGTACACGCTCGAGGCGATTGAGAAGTGGGGGCCCTGGCGCGGACTCTGGATGGGCATCCGCCGTGTGTCACGCTGCCATCCCTTCCACGAAGGTGGCTACGACCCGGTTCCCGATCCACACGAACATGACCACTGACCGGTCAGGCGCCGCAGTCTTCGCATCGCCAAAGGCGTACCGTGACGCGTTCGAGGCGCGGCTCGCCCGGCTGGTGGGTGAAGACACCCTTGGCGTGTTCATTCTTGCACTGGCCAATGCCAATTATGACGGGGTGGTATTCGATCGCCTGCACGGTGCTCTCCGGACCGCTTTCGGGCACTGGTGTGACCGCTTCGACGGCGCCGATCCGCGGGCGGCTGCGGCGGCCAAGGATGACGTGGAGGTCTTCGCGCGATTGCGTGCCCTGGGATTCGGGCATTTGACGGCCGCGCGCCACCGGCATCTGGGTCCATGGGAGCTGCAGTTCAACCCGCTGCGGGGCCTGCGTCCGCCGCGTATGAGCAATGCCGTGGTGAACCGCTTGTACAAACCGTTCGACCCCGGCGGCTTTCATTTCAACAAGCCGTTTCTGCGCAGCGAGATTTTCTGGGAGGGCGAGTTGGCCGGTACGCCGGTCCGGCTGCTGTTCAACAAGTTTCCGTTTGCCGATCTGCACGGGTTGCTGGTGCCACAGGCGGCCTCGAACCGGCCGCAATACTTCGACGCGGAGATCCACGAGCGCGTTTGGGATATCGCCATGCTGCTGGGACGTACATTGCCCGGCATCGGATTCGGCTACAACGCCCACGGCGCCTATGCCTCGGTGAATCATCTGCACCTGCAGGTATTCATGCGTGCTGACGCCGGTTATCCCATCGAATCGATGCGCTGGCGGCACAACGGTGGATCCGAAACGTATCCCCTGGCCGTATACAGATTCGATGACAGACTTGTTGCCTGGGCGGCGCTGCACGATCTGCATGTGCGCGATATCGCTTACAACCTGGTGTATCGACCCGGATGCCTCTACCTGGTGAAGCGCCCGATGCAGGGCAGCTATGTGCACAGTGCATGGACTGCCGGTTTTGCCTGGTCGGAACTGGCAGGCGCCTTTTCGACGCTTACCCTGGCGGATTTCGAGGGGCTGACTGCAACGCGAATCGAAGCCGAGTTGGCAGGCCTCGTGATCAGGCCTTGACGTCGATAATGCTGCCCAGACGGGTGCCCGGATCGGACATGCTCCCAGCTACCGACTCGATCAGCTGGGTCGCCTGTGAAGACTGGATGTCCATGGCCTTGCGCATCAACGAAATGGACACCGCGTCACCGGTCTGGGTGGCGCTGTTGCCGATCTGCCGCAGCAGGCTGTTCGAAACGGCGGAGATATCCATTCACTGGTCAGCGGCCGCAAACAACGGGGCTTGAACAAACTGCGAACCAGTTTCCCCGGTCGCTGTTCGACAGGCTCAGCGCCCCCGCTGCAGCGCCGCGATTCGTTCTTCCAGCGGTGGATGGCTGGCAAACAGCTCCTTGAGACCGGCACCGGAAATGCCGAATGCCGCCATCTCGTCCGGCAGCGGCTGTGGATCCTTGGCCTGCTGCAGTCGGCGCAGCGCCGAGAT
>JAGRHB010000128.1 GCA_020445245.1 Gammaproteobacteria bacterium | reverse complement strand
CTTTTTCGAGACCCGCGTCACCGAGTATCAGGCCGGTGGCCTGAAGTGGGAATGACGCGAACGAGCGCCGTATAGCAATTCAATGCTGGAGGGGCCACAAGAACTCTCGCCCGACATTTTCAATGTCATAGACCACCACCCAAAGGGGGATTGAGGTCACTCCGGCACCATACAACGCGCGGCTTGGCGGGTTCCCGCGGCCGCAACGATCACCGCCAAAACGGCGGTCAGAGGCACGCGCAAGGGGTAAAGATGCAGAACTGGGATGATCCGCTGAAAACAGCCGCACACCCGCCTATGGCAAAGCGCGCGGCCCCACCGAACAGCGCGCTGCACAGCCACGGCCCCGCAGAAGCACAACGTCCGCACGCTCCACCTTTGCACCCCCACGCAGGAGACGGCCTGATCGGCAATGAGCAGCTGATGGCGACAGCCGGTGCCGCGCCCAGCGTCGATCCCTATCCGCACGACCTCGCCGACGCGACGCCACTCTCCGCCGATGCGGGCGCCACGGGTCTTGAGGCCGTGCAGATGGGCGCAGGGCGCATCCGAGTCGATGACAAGCGGATCATCAACTGCCGCGCCGATCTCAACCAGCTGGTGCCGTTCAAGTACGAGTGGGCGTGGCAGAAGTATCTCGATGGCTGCGCCAACCACTGGATGCCACAAGAGATCAACATGAACGCCGACATCCAGCTGTGGAAGGATCCAAACGGCCTCAGCGACGATGAACGGACCATCGTCAAGCGCAACCTCGGCTTCTTTTCCACCGCCGACTCCCTGGTCGCGAACAACCTCGTGCTCGCGGTGTATCGGCACATCACCAATCCTGAATGCCGGCAGTATTTACTGCGCCAGGCATTCGAGGAGGCGCTGCACACACACGCCTACCAGTACGTCATCGAATCACTGGGCCTCGACGAGGGTGAAGTGTTCAACATGTACCGCGAGGTGCCGGCGGTGGCACGCAAGGCCGAGTGGGCGCTGCCCTTCACCCAGAACCTGGCCGACCCCCACTTTCATACTGGGTCGCCGGAAAATGACCAGAAGCTGCTGCGTGAGCTCGTCGCCTTCTACGTGATCTTCGAGGGGATATTCTTCTACGTTGGATTCACTCAGCTGCTCAGCATGGGTCGGCGCAACAAGATGACCGGCACAGCAGAGCAGTTTCAATACATCCTGCGTGACGAGTCGATGCACATGAACTTCGGTATCGACATGATCAATCAGATCAAGATCGAGAACCCGCACCTGTGGACGGATTCGCTCAAGGCCGAGATCGTGAAGATGATTCGCGACGCCGTCGCACTGGAGACACAGTACGCCTACGACACCATGCCGCGCGGAGTGCTTGGCCTGAATGCCCCGATGTTCGAAGAATACCTGCAGTTCATCGCCAACCGCCGCTGCTCGCAGATCGGTCTGCCGGAGCAGTATTCCGGCGCCACGAATCCGTTCCCCTGGATGTCGGAGGTGTTGGATTTGCAGAAGGAAAAGAATTTTTTCGAAACCCGCGTCACCGAGTACCAGACTGGTGGTGCACTCAATTGGGATTGAACGTCGGTCCGGCGGCAGGAGAAAGGCATGCAATGTCATCGTTGCCGCACCGTGATGCGGCTGACCGAATCCGTTTCCGAGGGACACGTGCGGCAGACCTGGTATCAGTGTCCGGCATGTGGCGCCAACCAGACGGTCTCCCAGCCAGTCGAGTGCACGCTGCGTCGTATCGGCAGCTCCCTGCGTTGCAGCCTGGGTTGGTCCCAAGCGGTTGTTTTCGAGCGCCGGGGTGCGCAAATGACTTCTCCAGCAGAAGGTGTGGGCATCGGGAAATAAGCGACAGGGACGGTTGCCATTAGAAAAGCTGTATCATTGGGCCGCCTGCATCCGCAGGTCTGGCCCTTTTCTTTTTGTGTCGCCACCCCGGACACGGCAGCGGACGGAAAAAGGAACCGGTGTTTATTTGAATTGCCATTCAACATCCTCGGTCCCTGCCGATACCCAATGGGCCGGATGCATCAGCCACCAAAACCATGACCGCGACACGCCACGACCACAGCCAGCAACCCGACGCCATCGCGCATCAGCAGATGGAGCAGTTGCTGCAATTCCAGCGTGATGCCCTGGAGATGATCACACTCGACCGGCCGACGAATGAGATTCTCAATGGCCTCTGCATGTTGGCCGAGACCATGGTCGATGACTCTGTCGCCTCGATCATGCTGCTGGATCAGAGCCGTAGTCGTCTGGAAGTCCGTGCGGCACCAAGCATTCCGCGCGAGGCAATCGAGGCCCTGAACGGGCTGCAGCCTGGCCCCGATGCCGGGTCTTGTGGCACTGCGGTATTCAAGCGCGAACCCGTTTTTATCGCCAACATCCTCACCGATGTGCGCTGGGCGCGCTACTTGGATATCGCAAAGCGATTCGATTTGCAGGCCTGCTGGTCAATGCCGATCAAGGTCGCCAATGATGACGTGGTCGGTTCGTTCGCCCTGACCAGTTTTCAGACCCGCCCTCCGGATCCTTTCCACCGGCGGTTGCTGGATACCGGCAGCTATCTCGCCGGCATCGTGTTGGAGCGCGATCGCCAGGCACAACGGCTCCTCACCGCCGGTATCGCCTTCGAACACATGCGCGAAGGCGTCATGGTTACGGACGCCAACCACCGTATCATCCAGGTCAATCAGGCATTCGAGCGGATCACGGGCTACCGCGCAGAGGAAGCAATTGGCGAGACCCCGAGACTGCTCAATTCAGGCCATCAGAGCGCCGATTTCTACCGGGGCTTTTATCGTTCGCTGGCACAACGCGGCGAATGGCTGGGTGAAATCTGGAACCGCAGGAAGAATGGTGACGTCTACCCGCAGTGGCTGTCGGTCAAGGCCGTCCGCGGCCCGGACGGCACAGCCGGCCAGCATGTATCGGTATTTGCCGACATCACCGACACAAAAGACTCCGAGCGCAAGCTCTGGCAAATGGCGCACCATGACGCATTGAGCAATCTGCCCAATCGCCTGTTGCTGAATGCGCGGCTGGAGCATGCGGTGCAACGTGCCCACCGCACCGGGACCAGTGTCGCGGTGCTGTTCATCGATCTCGACCGGTTCAAGAACATCAACGACACACTGGGTCACCAGGTTGGTGATGAACTGCTGAAGGACGTGGCCGACCGCCTGCGTACCTCGGTGAAGGAAGACGATACGGTAGCCCGGCTCGGCGGCGATGAGTTCGTTGTGGTCGCGGAGGGGATTGCCGATGCCAACAGTGCACATCTGATCGCCGAGCGGATCATCGAACGCCTGTCCATCCCGGTGGAAATCAGGGGCAAGGCATTATTTGCGACGGCCAGCATCGGCATCAGCCTCTATCCGCAGGACGCGACGGCACCCGAAACCCTGCTGCAGCATGCCGATGCGGCAATGTACCAGGCCAAGGCCATGGGCAGGAACCGTCTCGCCTTCTATGCCCCCGAGTTGACCCATGCGATCCAGCAGCGCCTGGACATGGAGAACGACCTGCGCCGCGGCCTGGCCAATCACGAGTTTCTGCTGCACTACCAGCCACAGTTCGATGCGGCGGACGGCCGCCTGGTCGCGGTCGAGGCATTGCTGCGCTGGCAACACCCGAAACGCGGCATGGTGCCACCCAGTGAATTCATTCCGATAGCCGAAGAGACCGGTCTGATCATCGAACTCGGCGCCTGGGTGACCGAAACCGCCTGTACCCAGGCCAAGGCCTGGCGTGATGCCGGCCATCGTGATTTCATCCTTGCCGTCAACCTGTCGCCATATCAGCTGCGTACGGATTGCACGACACGGTTGAAAGATATCTTTCGCACGACCGGATTCCCGGCGGAATTCTTCGAGTTCGAGGTGACCGAGACCCTGCTGGTCGGGGACGATGGCTCGTCCCTTCGACAACTGGCGGACATGCGCAACGAACTGGGACTGCGGATCGCCATGGACGATTTCGGCACGGGCCATTCCTCGCTCAGCCAGTTGAAGCTCCTGCCGATCGGAAAACTGAAGATTGACCGTTCATTCATCAACGACCTGCCAGAGGACACCAACGATGCAGCCATTGTCAGGGCCATCATCCTGATGGCGCATACCCTTGGACTCCAGGTCGTGGCCGAAGGGGTGGAGACAGAGGCGCAGCAGCATTTCCTGTGCCACAGCAACTGCGACCATCTGCAGGGTTTTTTGCACGGCAGGCCCATGCCGGCAGATGTGATCGGCGACCTGCTGGAGCGCGGACAATTGCCCCTCGAACGGCTGTGTGACGTGAAATGACAGGTTCTTTCGATGCTGCTTCGTCGACACGCTGGCTCGGATTGCTCGGTTGCATCCTCGTCCTGTGCATTGCCGACCCGGCGCTCGCCAACAAATTCGAAACCATCGGCGGCGGATTCAGCGGGTCCTCCGGATTCAAGCGGGAATGGTTGCAGCGATTTGTATTCATCATCGGCGGCACCTGCGCAGTTGGCGCCCTGCTGGCGGTGGTCATTCCGCACAACAACCCGCTCTACCTGAACTACAACAACTGGAAACCATCGGCGATCATAATGGCGGTTCTGGCGGCGATTTTCCTGGGACTGGGCCTGCTGCTCTGACCTCGCACGGCGCCCGGGACCATCGCGCCACCAACCACAAAAACCAAACCATGGATTCCCGGCCGGGCGCCCGTTAAAGTACCGTCGGACTACATGCAGCCGCAGCGCCGGTAACGGGGACCAGATGCAGATTGATCAAATTGAGGCCCACTACGCCGGAATCATCGAGGGCCTGGGGGAGAATCTCCAACGCGAGGGGCTCGTCAAGACGCCCGAACGCGCCGCCAAGGCGATGGCGTTCCTGTGCCGTGGTTACAATCAAGATCTCAACTCAGTGGTCAATGACGCGGTTTTCACCACTGAGAACGACGATATGGTCATCGTCAAGGACATCGAGCTCTACTCTCTGTGCGAGCACCACGTGCTGCCATTCATCGGTCGTGCACACGTGGCCTATCTGCCCCGCGGCAAGGTGATCGGGCTGTCGAAGATCGCCCGCATCGTCGATATGTATGCCCGGCGCCTGCAGATACAGGAAAACCTGACGGTGCAGATTGCCGACGCGATCAGCGAAGTGATCCGTCCGGCCGGCGTCGCGGTCACTATCGAGGCCGAACACCTGTGCATGAAGATGCGCGGTGTGGAAAAGCAGAACTCGACAATGAAGACCTCGGTCATGCTCGGTGCGTTCCGCGAATCGCAGGCCACACGGATGGAGTACCTGCAGTTGATCGCCGATTGAGACACGTCCCCGCCCCTGACCCTATTCTTTGACGCCGAGAGCACACCATGGAACCGATCAAGAACGTATCCGTTTTCCCCAACGCCAACATCTATTTCGACGGCAAATGCGTCAGCCATACCATCGAGACCGAGGCGGGAGAACGCAAATCCGTCGGCGTGATCCTGCCGTCGACGTTGAACTTCTCGACCGGTGCACCCGAGACGATGGAAGTGGTCGCCGGGCAATGCCGGGTACTGCTGGACGGAGAAGAGGCATGGCGCAGCTATGGAGCCGGAGACCGGTTTTCCGTCCCGGGTGACAGCCGTTTCGATATCGAGGTTGCGCAGACGCTGCACTACATCTGCCATTTCGGCTGACCGCCGGCGATGCAGACCATCTGCACCAGATGTCTACCTGGAAAGCCTTTTCAACCGCTCGTTGACTGACAATATTCGGATCCCGGGTCCTCATGTCTGACGAAGCCGTCTCATCACGCATCAGGGACAAGACGCGGCAGATGCTGCAACGCGCCGCCAGCCTCTGCGCCGTGCACCGGGTCGCGCTGCCGGACCCGGTCATCCGCTTCGACCTGAGTGGACAGGCTGCAGGACAGGCGCGCTGGTGCAGTGGCGAACGCCCGACCCTACGCTACAACCTGGAAATCGCATGCCGTCACGAACGCGATTTTCTTGCCCGTACGGTTGCCCACGAGGTCGCCCACCTGATCACA
>JAGRHB010000127.1 GCA_020445245.1 Gammaproteobacteria bacterium | reverse complement strand
GACCGTGCCGCTGGGTTCGCTGCTGCCGCCCGGCGCGGCGCTGATGATGGACGGCGTCGAGCCGATCAAGCTGACATTCTTCCTGTGCGCTACCGAGGGCTGCACCACCGTCGCCACACCACTGAACCCGGACATGATCGCGGCGATGAAGAAGGGCGAGCAGGCAGTGGTCCGCGTGGCTGCACCGAACAAGCAGGTTGTCGGCCTGCCGCTTTCGCTCAATGGCTTCACCAAGGCGCTCGACGCTCTGAAGAAGTGATCGTCGGCGTTCGCGGCCGGCCGCCGGGGATGGGTCAGTCGCGCACTGTCACGATCAGTCGGCGCTCGTGCGGCTGGTTGCGGTGTTCGTAGAGGTATACCCCCTGCCAGGTACCGAGGGCGCAACGGCCCTGGCTGACCGGCAGGGTCGTCTCCACCATGGTCAGGATCGATCGCACATGCGCCGGCATGTCGTCAGCACCCTCGCTGGTGTGATGGTATAGCGGGTCACCATCCGGTATCAGCCTGGCCAGGAAGCGCTCGAGATCGCTGCGTACACTCGGATCGGCGTTCTCGCAGATGATCAGCGAGGCGCTGGTGTGCTGCAGGAACAGATGACACAGGCCGGTCTGTACGCCTGATTCGCGGACGCTTTTCTGTATTTCGTCTGTAATGTCATAGGTGCCGCGTCCCCCGGTGTGTTGGCGTATGGTTTTCTGATAGGTCATTTTTCCATCCGGTGTCTTCGATGAGTCTCACGTGATGTGCCGCGCAGCCCTGCACAAGTCGCGGGTCCTGACGGCGATGCTGGCACTGTCGGCGCTGCTCTCCGGTTGTACCAGCTACAGCTCAATTATCAACAAGCCACGCGCGGTGCATGCAGCGGCACCCGCGTACTCGATCGATCACGCGGTCAGTGCGTCGCGTTCCGGTGAGCTGACGCTGGTGCTGGCGTTTTCCGGCGGTGGCACCCGCGCCGCGGCACTGGCTTACGGTGTGCTGGAGGAACTGAGGGACACCCGCGTCGTGATCGACGGCCGGTCGCGTCGTCTCCTCGATGAGGTGGACCTGATCAGCTCGGTCTCCGGGGGCAGTTTCACGGCGGCGTATTTCGGGCTGAATGGCGAGGCGCTGTTCAGTGATTTCGAGGAGGCGTTCCTGCGCCGCGATGTCGCCAGTGAACTCGTGCACGGGTTGTTCAGCCCGGCATGGTGGTTCTCCAGCCGTGGTCGCACTGAGATGGCCGTCGATTTCTACGAGGACAGCGTCTTCAGGGGCGCCACCTTTGCCGACCTGCAGCAGGGCGCCGGGCCGCTGATCGTGATCAATGCCTCGGATCTGGGTGGTGGCGTGCGGTTTTCCTTTCTTCAGGAATACTTCGACCTGTTGTGCTCCGATCTGGCGACCTTTCCGGTGGCGCGTGCCGTTACCGCCTCGTCGGCCGTGCCGATGCTGTTTACGCCGGTTGCGCTGGAGAACCACGCCGGCTGTGACACGGCAGGGCGCGGCTGGGTGCAGGACGCGCAGCAGCACCAGACCGGGTCCCCCCAGCTGACACAGGTGCTGGACGGACTGCAGAGTTATGCGGACAAAGAAAACCGCCGCTATATCCACCTGGTCGATGGCGGGATCACCGACAACCTCGGTCTGCGCGCGATCTACGACATCATCGAGGTGGCTGGTGGACCGCGGCGCCTGCTGCGCAGCGTCGGTGCCAGGCCGGCGTCGCGGCTCGCGATCGTCTCGGTCAATGCGTCGACCCGGGTCGGCTCCGACATGGAGGCGAGTCCCCGCGCCCCGACCTTGGAGCAGACGGCCAACGCCGTCACCGATATCCAGCTGCATCGTTACAACGCCTCCACGGTGGAGCTGCTGCAGGCCAGCATCCAGCGCTGGGCGCAGGAACTGTCCACGCCGGCCGCGCCGGTCGCGTCGTATTTCGTACAGCTCGACTTCGAGGCGATCGCCGAGCCCGAACGGCAGGTGTATTTCAACCGCATCCCGACCAGCCTAGCGCTGAGTGACGAGCAGGTCGATCAGCTGATTGCGGCTGGACGCGAGCTGCTGCGCGACAACGTCGAGTTTCGGCGATTCGTGAAGGATCTGGGCGGCGAAGTGCATTGATCGGATGGACGGTCTCCGTGCTTGTTGCACTGTCCGACCTTACGTATGCTGCCGCGGTGTCCACCCCGTCCACGAGTCTCGCTGACACCCCCGTCACCGCGCTGAAGGGCGTCGGTCCGAAGAGTGCCGAGCGCCTGCACAAGCTCGGTATCCGCAGTGTCCAGGACCTGCTGTTTCATCTGCCTATCCGCTACCAGGACCGTACCCGTATCGTTCCGATCGGCAGTCTGCGTGCTGGTGATCAGGCGGTGATCCAGGGCGAGGTGGAGCTGGCCGACATCCGCTTCGGCCGCCGTCGCTCACTGCTGGTGCGGCTGGCCGACGGCAGTGGCAGCATCATGCTGCGATTCTTCCATTTCAGTGCCGCGCAGAAGGCCAACATGATGCGCGGCAGCCGGCTGCGCTGTTTCGGCGAGGTTCGCAATGGACCCAACAGCTACGAGCTGGTGCATCCTGAGGTGCAGCGGGTCGACGAGGGTGAACCGGACGGTGTCGAGCAGGCGCTGACGCCGATCTACCCGACCACCGAGGGGATGCACCAGCTGACCTGGCGTGATCTCACCGGGCGTGCGCTGGAGCTGCTTGGAGGGGGGGGGCTGCAGGAGCTTTTGCCTGGCGAAGTGCTAAGGGAGTATGCGATGCCGGCACTGGCGGATGCGGTGCGCCTGCTGCACCGTCCTCCTCCCGATCAGTCACAGCGCCTGTTGTCGGACAATGGCCACCCGGCGCAGCGCCGGCTGGCGCTGGAGGAGCTGCTCGCCCATCAGCTCAGCCTGCGTGTGTTGCGCCTGCGACAGCGCCGGCGCGGTGCGCCTGTGCTTGATGGTGACGGTGAACTCCAGCAGCGCCTTCTGGACAGCCTGCCGTTTCGGCTGACCGGTGCCCAGCGGCGGGTGCTGGCACAGATACGTGAAGACCTGGCGCAACCGCATCCCGCACTGCGCCTGGTGCAGGGTGATGTCGGCTCCGGAAAGACCGTGGTCGCGGCCATGGCGGCCCTTTGCTGCGTGGAGGCAGGCTGCCAGGTGGCGCTGATGGCGCCCACCGAGCTGCTGGCGGAACAGCACCTGCGCAACTTCGCCGCCTGGCTCGAACCGCTGGGCGTCGCCATTGGCTGGCTGAGCGGGCGGCACAAGGGGCGTCGTCGTGCGGCCACCCTGCAGGCATTGGGCGATGGTGAGATGAAGGTCGTCATCGGTACCCATGCACTGTTTCAGGACGACGTGCTGTTCGACCGTCTCGGGCTGGTGATCGTCGACGAACAGCACCGCTTCGGTGTGCATCAGCGGCTCGCGCTGCGTGAAAAAGGTGCGGCCGGTCAGGTGCCCCACCAACTGGTGATGACCGCGACGCCGATCCCGCGCACCCTGGCGATGACCGCGTATGCCGATCTCGATCTGTCCGTGATAGACGAGCTGCCGCCGGGCCGCACCCCAGTGACCACGGTGGTCATCACCGACAGTCGACGCGAGCAGGTGGTCGAGCGGGTTGCCCGTGCCTGTACCGAGGGCCGCCAGGCGTATTGGGTCTGCACCCTGATCGAGGAGTCCGAGGCGCTGCAGTGCGAGGCCGCCGAGGTCACCGCTGCGGCACTGACCGAGGCGCTCGATGGTCTGCGGATCGGCCTGGTGCACGGGCGGTTGAAGGGCCCCGAGAAGGAGGCGGTGATGGCTGCATTCAAGGCCGGTGAGATCGATCTGCTGGTGGCGACGACGGTGATCGAGGTCGGTGTGGATGTGCCGAACGCCAGCCTGATGGTGATCGAGAATGCCGAGCGCCTGGGACTGTCGCAGCTGCACCAGCTGCGTGGCCGGGTCGGGCGCGGCGCGCAGCAGAGCCACTGTGTGCTGATGTACCACCCACCGCTGGGCGGAGTCGCTCAAGAGCGCCTGGCGGTGATGCGCGAGACCAGCGACGGGTTCGAGATCGCACGCCGCGATCTCGAGATCCGTGGCCCCGGCGAGGTCCTGGGTACGCGCCAGACCGGCGAGATGCAGTTTCGGATCGCCGACCTGCTGCGCGACCAGGACCTGGTGCCCGGGGTGCAGGCGCTGGCCGACCGGCTGCTGGCGCATCACTCCGAGTCTGTAGCGCCGCTGATCCATCGCTGGATCGGGTTGAATGTGCAGTATGCGGATGTGTGAGGGATGTGATTCGCGGGTTGGTTTTGATGCGCGCTGCGCCCAGCGCATCAACAATAGAAATCCCCATTGATCTCCGTCGGCAATAGCCCCGACCTGCCAGTAACACGCCCCGGCGTGCGATAATCGAACCTGACTTGCATCGCCTGACAACATGTTAAGACGTACCAGACCATCCCCCTGCGCCCCGCGTGAACCCCGCTGGACCCTGCTCTCTGCGCGCCGCCTGCCGGGCGTGTCGCCGTCTTTGCACGCATGGCTGAGTGATCGCGGTTCGCTTACGCGTTCGGTGATTGCCAGTTGCCGCGGCCGGTTTCGTGTCGAGCTGGTGTTCCAGGGGCACGCGGCGGCGCTGCCCAGCGAGACAAGGTTGCTCGATGACGGGCCGGCACGGGCAACCCTGGTCCGCGAGGTCCGACTGTACTGTGGGCGCAATGCTGCGGTGTTCGCGCGCACGCTGATCCCGTTGGGATCTCTGCGCGGACCGGTGCATGCGCTGACACAGCTCGGTCAGCGTCCGCTCGGTGAGGTCTTGTTCGCCGATCCGACCACGCGTCGCTTGCGTGTCGAGGTCGCACGGATCACACCGCGTCACCGGCTGTTCCGGCGTGCCACGGCCCATCTCCGGCACAGACCTGTGGCACTTTGGGGGCGACGTACGCTGTTCGATTTCCGTGGTGAGCGCATCCTGGTCAACGAACTGTTCCTGCCCGATCTGCCGGTGTTGCGCTCATGACGGCCTCTCCGCCCACGCTGTCGCCGGTGGACTGGCGTACGCGGCTCGGTGATTATTGGCACCTGGTGCGTGCCGATCGGCCGATCGGTATCTACCTGTTGCTGTGGCCTGCGCTGTGGGCGCTATGGATCGCCTCTGCGGGGTTCCCGCCGTGGTGGGTGCTGCTGGTGTTCGTCCTCGGGACCGCGCTGATGCGTTCGGCCGGTTGCGCGATCAACGATTTTGCCGACCGTCACTTCGATGGCCAGGTGGAGCGCACCGCAGGTCGGCCGCTTGCCACCGGCCGGGTGGCGCCGCGCGAGGCGGTCGGTGTGTTCGTGGTGCTCAGCCTGCTCGCCTTTGCGCTGGTGCTGACGTTGAACACGATGACCATCGTGCATTCATTCGTTGCAGTGGCACTGGCCGCCGCGTACCCGTTCACCAAGCGCTACACGCACTTTCCGCAGGTAGTGCTCGGTGCGGCGTTCGGCTGGGCGGTCCCGATGGCCTTCACCGCGTTGCAGGAACAGATCCCGGCGGTCGCCTGGGTACTGTTCACGGCGACCGTCATCTGGGCGCTGATCTACGACACCATGTACGCGATGGTCGATCGCGACGACGATCTGCGGGTGGGGATCAAGTCCACCGCCATTCTGTTTGGCCGCTTCGATCGACTGTTGATCGGCATGCTGCAGGTCGTGATGCTGGTCCTGCTGTGGCAGGTCGGCCAGATGGCCGGGCGCGGTGTGTTCTTCCTGGTCGGCCTGGCGGGCGCCTCGGTGTTGTTCGCGTACCAGCAATGGCTGATTCGTGGACGCGACAGGGCGGCCTGTTTCCGTGCCTTTCTGAACAACCACTATGTCGGCATGACGGTGTTTATCGGATTGTTCGCCGACTACCTGGCTGGACCGGGCTGATGCACCTGGTGCGCTGGCTCTTGTGGCCGATCGTGCTGCTGCCTGCCGTGTGGTGGTTGTGGCAGACACTGCACGCGCCTCCGGCGGCGCTCGCATTGGCCGATGGCGCGCGCCTGGAATGGGTCGACTGCTGGTTCG
>JAGRHB010000126.1 GCA_020445245.1 Gammaproteobacteria bacterium | reverse complement strand
ATATGGCATGGCTGTGCCTGACGCTGGGGATCACCCTGGGCAGCTGGTGGGCGTACTACGAACTCGGCTGGGGCGGCTGGTGGTTCTGGGACCCCGTCGAGAACGCATCGTTCATGCCCTGGCTGGTCGGCACCGCGCTGATGCATTCGCTGGCCGTCACCGAGAAACGCGGCGCATTCAAGGCCTGGACGGTGCTGCTGGCGATCTTCGCGTTCTCCCTGAGCCTGCTCGGCACCTTCCTGGTGCGTTCCGGCGTCCTGACATCGGTGCACGCCTTCGCCTCGGACCCTGAGCGTGGTGTGTTCATCCTGCTGTTCCTGATGGCCGTGGTCGGCTCATCGCTGGCACTGTACGCCTTGCGTGCCAACCAGATCCGCAGCTCGGTGCGCTTCGACCTGCTGTCGCGCGAGACCGGCCTGTTGCTCAACAACGTGTTCCTGGTCGTCGCGGCCGCCAGCATCCTGCTTGGCACCCTGTATCCGCTGGCAGTCGACGCCCTCAATCTCGGCAAGATCTCGGTGGGCCCGCCGTACTTCAACAGCGTCTTCATCCCGCTGACCGCGCCGCTCGCGGTGCTGGTCGGCATCGGCGCGCTGGCGCGCTGGAAACGCGACAGTTTCGAGCGCCTCTGGCCGAGGCTGCGCATCGCCGCTGCGATCGCGCTGGCGCTGGGCATTGCCTACCCGATCCTGCTGACGCCGCAATTTGTGTGGCAGGCGGCGTTTGGCATGGTTCTCGCCATCTGGGTGACGGCATCGACAGTGGTGGTGATCCGCGAGCGCCTCGGGCCGCACAGCAACTGGCGCAGTATCCCGCGCGGATTCTGGGGCATGGTGCTCGGCCACCTCGGGATCGCGGTGTTTATCGTCGGGGTCACGCTGACGTCGATCTACTCCAGCGAGAAAGACGTGCGGCTGGCCCCTGGGGAGACCTATGAAATGGGTGGTCACGCATTCGAGTTCATCAGCGTCGAGGCCACGAAGGGGCCGAACTACACTGCGTATCGCGGCAACCTGGTGGCCAGCAAGGACGGCATGAAGATTGCCGAGATGCACCCGGAAAAACGCATCTACCTGGTGCAAACGATGCCGATGACCGAGGCCGCGATCGATGCCGGGCTGACACGCGACCTGTTTGTCGCCCTGGGCGAGGACCTGGGCAACGGTGCCTGGAGCCTGCGTATCTATCACAAGCCCTTCGTACGCTGGCTGTGGCTCGGCGGCCTGCTGATGGCAATCGGTGGTGGACTGGCGGCCACGGATCGACGCTATCGCTCACTGGCTCGCCGCGCGCGTGAGCTCGACGGCAGTGCCGCGGGAGCCGTCGCATGAACCGGGCGATAGTCCCGCTTGTTCTGTTTCTTGCCCTGGCCGGGTTGTTCTGGTTCGTGCTCGGCAAAATGAACGAGGGCGAATACAACCCGCGCGATGTACCGACCCAGTTCATCGGGCGCAGCGCGCCGGAGTTCACCCTTCCGGACCTGCTGGATCCGACGCAGACGGTGCGCCCGTCCGATATGGCAGGCAAAGTCTGGCTGTTGAATGTCTGGGGAACCTGGTGTCCGGAATGCTGGAAAGAGCACGAATTTCTGGTCTATCTGGCAAATCGCGAAGGTGTTCCCATCGTCGGGATCAACTGGCGCGACGAGGCAGCCGAGGCCAAGGCGATGCTCAAGCGCCTCGGCAACCCGTTCCTGAAGATCGCATTCGACCCCAGCAGTAATGCGGCGATCGACTGGGGCGTATACGGCGCTCCCGAGACCTTCCTGATCGACGCCAGCGGCATCGTGCGCGAAAAGCACACCGGGGCGATCACACCCCAGGTGTGGAAGGAGAAGTTCAGCCGTTACTTTGCGGACGCCCGGAGCGCCTCATGAGGTCAGTCAAAGCCCTTTTCTTTCTCACCGCCATGATGCTCACCGTCGCGGCACCTGCCCGGGTCGAGGTCCACAACTTCGACGGCCCTGAGCAGGAGGCCCGCTACAACAAACTGATTGCCGAACTGCGCTGCCTGGTCTGCCAAAACCAGAACCTGGCGGACTCCAACGCCGAACTGGCCGTGGACTTGCGCCGCAAGACTTATGAAATGGTCAAGCAGGACAAGAGCGAAGGCGAGATCGTCGACTTCATGGTCGACCGTTACGGCGAGTTCGTGCTTTATCGCCCGCGCCTGAGCAACAGCACGCTGCTGTTGTGGACCGGTCCGTTCATCATCCTGATGATCGGCATCAGCCTGCTGATCCGTACTGTACGACGGCGCCGCGCCGGGCAGGACAAGAATATCGATGACGCCAGCATCAGGAATGCTGCGGCATTGCTCGACACCGACCGAGACAAGAGAAACGCATGACCCTGTTCTGGATGATTTCCGCCGCGATGATCGTCGCGGCACTGGCCATACTTGCGCCGACCCTGCTGAGGCAGCACCGCGCAAGTACGGATGCCACCGAACGCTTCAACGTCGAGATCGCACGCGAACACCTCGCGGAACTGATCAAACAGAGGGATGCCGGTGACTTGTCGGACGAGGAATTCGCCCAGGCGAAACACGACCTCGAGCTGGCGCTGGCGCAGGATCTCGAAGGCACGGCCACCGTGCCGCCAAAGTCTTCGGCAGGCGGCGGGCGCATCGCCCTGATCGTCGCCGCATTGCTGATCCCGCTGATCACCGTGCCGACCTACCTGAAGATCGGCTCACCGAACCTGATCGACATCGCAGGCAGCGCCACAGGCGCGGCCGCGGGACACGGCACCTCTGGCGAGGTACCGCCGATCGATGAGCTGGTGGAAAAACTGCGTTCGCGGATGGAGGCCAACCCGGACAACGCCGAGGGCTGGTTCCTGCTCGGCCGCACCTATATGCGGCTGCAAAACTATGCCGAGGCGGCCCATGCGTTCGAACAGGTCGTGCGCCTGCTGCCCAACGAGACCGCGGGCCTGTTGTCGCTGGCCGATGCGATCACCATGCGCGACGGCCGGCGCGTCGGACCACGCGCGATGGAGCTGCTGGAAAAGGCACTGCAACTGGATCCGAACAGTGTGACGGCGATGTGGCTGCTGGGTAATGCAGCGGCCGACAACGGAGACAACGCCAAGGCAGTCGACTACTGGCAGCAGGCTTACCCGCTGCTCGACGACGAACCGGCGATGCAGGCGGAACTGGGGCAGATGATTTCGCAGGCCGGTGGTAAACCTCCGGTACGGACCGCGTCGCTGCCACCGATCATGGGTAGTGAAGGCACTGCCGCCACGCCGCCTGCAAGTGACGGCACGGTGACGGACGGCGCCAGGATCACCGTCGAGGTGGCACTGGCACCGGCCATTCTCGACAAGGCGTCGCCCGGCGATACCCTGTTCGTACTCGCCCGCGCCGAGAGCGGACCGCCTATGCCGCTGGCCGTCGCCAGGCATCAGGTCAGCGAACTGCCACTGACGGTCACCCTGACCGACGCGATGGCCATGATGCCGGCGATGAAGCTGTCGTCCTTCCCCCGGGTCAAGGTCAGCGCAAAGGTCTCGAAGAGTGGACAGGCGGGCACCCAGGCCGGCGATCTCGTTGCCAGCGACGTGGTCGTCGACAGCGCCGATCCGCCGCAAAGCGTGCAGTTGCTGATCGATCGCGTCGTCGAATAGCCGCGACGACGCACCCGGGGAATGTGAACGGGCGCCGCACCGATGGCGGTGGACGCGGCGGTCCGTCAGCCCATGTAGCTCAGGGCCTCTTCGCCCGGATTGGGCAGGCCGGCAATCTGCCAGAGCTGACGGCAGCCTCCGAAAGACTTCTTCACCGCCTCGCGGTCGACCCCCAGCTTGCGACAAAGATTGCGCATCGGTGGAAGCGCCCCGAGGCGAAAATACCGGTCGCGGACGAAATCGATGATCAGCCATTGGGTCTGGCCCAGCGTACCCAGTCCCTGTCGGTCCGCGAGCTGTTGGGCCAACGACCGGCTCCAGAGCTTACGTTCGAGCAGGAAACCATCATCGTCGAGTGGAAAAGCCGTGACCGCTACACCTTGTGCGCGGCTCGCAACTGCCAGGGGCATCATCAAATCTCCTTTGGACTGACCAATTGTGGTGTCGATCGAACGACGAAACGAGGGTGACAGTCCTCGCGCGTGCTGCGCCGCACAATCGATAACCCAAGAATAGACACATTTTTCTGATGTGGGTATTGATAGTTTATATGGGCTGCATTTACGTTGGTTCGTGCTATAGCCGACCACTCGAAGGCCGCAAAGTACCCGCCACAGGCCGGCCAAAAACTGTTGCGGTTGACTGGCGGCAGTGTATCGGTGGCGATTAACCGCAATAATCTTTTCTTATTGATCGGAGCCACCGATGTTCAGCGTACTCATACTCGGCCTGCTGCTGGGGCTGCAACATGCGGTCGAGGCCGATCACCTCGCCGCCGTTGCCAGCCTCAGCACCCGCAGCCACAGCCTGGGCGATGCGGCACGCCATGGTTTGGCCTGGGGCCTTGGGCACGCGCTCACCCTGCTGGTGTTCGGTGGCAGCGTCTTGCTGCTCGGCGGCGCGATCGGTCCACACCTGGCGCTGCTGCTCGAAGCCGCGGTCGGCCTGATGCTGGTCGTTCTCGGTGTCGACGTATTGCTGCGTCTGTGGCGCAAGCGCGTGCACTATCATGTGCACAGCCACGGCGAGGAGTCCCACTTCCACGCCCACAGTCATGTCTCCCGCCGTCCACATACGGCTGACCCACACCAGCACCTCCACAAAAAACCACTGCCACTGCGCGCGCTGATGGTTGGCATGGTGCATGGCATGGCGGGCTCGGCCGCGTTGATGGTATTCGCGCTCGGTAGCGTGCAGTCCATCTGGCAGGGTCTGGCCTATATGGCCATGTTCGGACTGGGCTCCATCGTCGGAATGCTTGCGCTCGCCGTCGTCATCAGCCTGCCACTGCGCTGGTCGGCACAGAGCCTGACATGGGCGCACAACGGGCTCACCGCGATATTGGGCCTATTCACCATCGGGCTCGGCGCCTTGCTGCTGCAACAGTCCACCCACGGGCTGATGTACGGTATCGCGTGAGGTTCAAAACCGGAATACCAGGAAACTGGCGCGCATCAAGACGTTTGCCGCATGAATCGGCACTGTCGCCATTGAGGTGGACACACCAAATAGGCGAGAATGCCGGCGCGTCGCGCCCGTAGCTCAGTTGGATAGAGTACTGCCCTCCGAAGGCAGGGGTCACAGGTTCGAATCCTGTCGGGCGCGCCAATTCCATCCTTCGCCGCCAACCGAAGGAGTCCGTGTGATCCAATGCAAACGCGTCTATCTTCCACCCGGGCCCGCCGATGGCACCCGGGTCCTGGTCGAGCGCCTTTGGCCGCGCGGCGTCAGCAAAGACAACTCGGGGATCGACCTGTGGCTGAAGGAGATCGCGCCGTCGACCACGCTGCGCCAGTGGTTCGGACATGCGCCGGATCGATGGAACGAATTCCAGGCGCGCTACCGGCAGGAACTCGAAGCAAACCCCGAGGCGGTACAGAAGCTGCGCGACATCGCGGCCCGGGGTGACGTCACACTTCTGTACGCCGCACGTGATGTACCGGGCAACAGTGCACAGGTCCTGCTCGACTATCTCTCGGGTTCCCGACAATAAAATACCTATGCTTCAAGCTGCGCTTGGCGGACTGCCATACATGAGGTACGGTTCGTCAGCGGCACTCCATCGTGCTTTGCGCCGGTCTCGTCAGCTAATGGGCTTTTCCGGCTATCCGTACCATCACCCTGGACAAGACGACAGTCATGCCCCTTTCCTGCGCGGTTTATACGTCGTTCCCGATCTTTGACAATACGGGATGGAATCCCTGGGACTACGGGCAGGCGCTCGCAGCACAACGTATGGTAGGGTCGCTGTCCGACCTCGGTGTCGCGGTGACCATCCTGCCGAGCTGGCTGCCGCACATGCTGCTGGTGGACGAGTTTGTCACTGATTTCAAACATCACCGTGAAGCCAGCCGGGCCGCTCGGCAGCGACTGCAGGCGCGTGCTTTCGACTTTGTATTC
>JAGRHB010000125.1 GCA_020445245.1 Gammaproteobacteria bacterium | reverse complement strand
TGGGTGCCGCGGCCAAGAATGCCGGCGTGCCTGTGGTCACGGGGGATACCAAGGTGGTCGAACGCGGCAAGGGCGATGGCGTGTTCATCACCACCACCGGGGTCGGCATGGTGCCGGAGGGGGTGAACATCTCCGGCGATCGGGCGCGGCCCGGCGATGTGATTCTGGTCAGCGGCAGCATGGGTGACCATGGTGTGGCGATCATGTCGAGCCGTGAAAACCTGACCTTCGAGACCACGATCGAATCGGACTCGGCGGCGTTGCACAAGTTGGTCGCGGCGATGGTCGGGGAGGCGCCGGACATCCACTGCCTGCGCGACCCCACCCGCGGCGGGCTGGCGACCACGCTCAACGAACTGGCGCTGCAGTCGGGGGTCGGGATGCAGCTGATCGAAGACGCCATACCGGTCCGCCCGGCGGTGTCAGCGGCTTGCGAACTGCTCGGTCTCGATCCGCTGTACATCGCCAACGAGGGCAAGCTGGTCTGCATCTGCGCCCCCGACGACGCGCAGCGTCTGCTCACCGTGATGCAGGCCGACCCGCTGGGTGCAGAGGCGGCGATCATCGGCGAGGTGATCGAGGATGCGCACGGTTTCGTGCGCATGCAGACTGGCTTTGGTGGCAGCCGCGTGGTCGACTGGCTGACCGGCGAGCAGCTGCCGAGAATCTGCTGAACGTGCGCCTGCTACTGCTCAGTCACGCCTTCAACAGCCTGACCCAGCGCCTTTTCGTCGAGTTGCGGCAACGCGATCACGAGGTCTCGGTCGAGTTCGATATCAACGACGAGGTCACCGCCGGGGCAGTGTCCCTGTATCGGCCCGATCTGATCATCGCGCCGTTTCTCAAGCGGGCGATACCGGAGACTGTCTGGCGACACCATGTCTGCCTTGTCGTGCACCCGGGCATACGCGGCGACCGCGGGCCGTCGGCGCTCGACTGGGCGGTCCTCGATGGTGAGACTCAGTGGGGTGTCACGGTGTTGCAGGCCGAGGCCGGGATGGATGCGGGACCCGTGTGGGCGTGGCGTGAGTTTCCGCTGCGTGATGCCACCAAGGCCAGCCTGTATCGCAACGAGGTGACCGCTGCGGCGGTCGAGGCGGTCCTCGAGGCGGTCGCACGCTTTTCAGATGGCGGATATTCGCCTGCGTATCCGGACAGCAGTGCCGATCCGTCAATCCGAGGGCGCCTGCGCCCGCTGATGCAGCAGGCGGACCGGGCGATCGACTGGCAGCGCGACGACAGCGCGACGGTGCTGCGCAAGATCCGTTGTGCCGACGGCTTCCCCGGCGTGCGTGACCGACTGTGCGGCCGCGAGCTGTTCCTGTACGACGCCCACCCGGAAGGCGCACTGCGCGGACGGCCGGGCGAATTGATTGCACGCCGCGGTGATGCCATCTGCCGAGCCACCGTCGACGGCGCGGTATGGATCGGTCACCTGCGCGACAAACAGGCCGAACACCTGTTCAAGCTGCCGGCGACGCAACTGCTGGGTGCGGACGTCGATGCACTTCCCGAGGTCGAGCCAGGCGCGACCTGCGGCTATCGCGACATCTGGTACGAAGAGGCGGATGACGTCGGCTACCTGCATTTCGCTTTCTATAACGGTGCGATGGGCACGGCGCAGTGCGAACGCCTGCTCGCCGCCTACCGCGCCGCCTGCGCACGCGAAACGCGTGTGCTCGTATTGATGGGCGGGCCGGACTACTGGTCGAACGGCATGCACCTGAACCGTATCGAGGCAGCGGACAGTCCGGCCGATGAATCGTGGCGCAACATCAACGCGATCGACGACCTGGCACGCGAGATCATCGAAACCGACTCGCACCTGACGGTGGCGGCCCTGCAGGGGAATGCCGGGGCAGGTGGCGTGTTCCTGGCACGTGCCGCCGACGAGGTGTGGGCACGCGACGGCGTGATCCTGAATCCGCACTACAAGGACATGGGCAACCTGTACGGTTCGGAGTACTGGACCTACCTGTTGCCGCGTTATGCCGGGGCCGAAAATGCCGAACGTATTACCCGGGCGCGCCTGCCGATGGGCGTCGGGGAGGCGCAGGCCCTCGGCCTGGTCAATCGTGCATTTGGTGCATCGCCGGTCGAGTTCGTCGATATCACCCGCCGGCGTGCCGCCGAACTGGCCCATGTCCCCGCCTATGCCGACCGGTTGCAGGCGAAACGTCAGCGTCGCGCCGCCGAGGAGGCGCAACAGCCGCTGGCCGGCTACCGCGAACGTGAGCTGGAACGGATGCGGCTGAACTTCTACGGCTTCGACCCCAGCTACCACGTCGCGCGCTTCAACTTCGTGCACAAGGTCGCCAAGTCACGCACGCCGCTGACGGTGGCGCTGCACAGGCGGGTCGGACAGCGCTGAACGCCCTTTATCGGTGTTGGCGGCAACCTGTATCGGGAGGCCGGTTGCAGATTCCGCGGGTGCCTGCCGCTAAGCGGGGATACATAAACCGGGACTGGAAAGTCAGCCCGGTACCCTGCCAGGATCCAGACAAGGCCGCGGTCTGACGTTGAACCCACGCCAACAACCAACAACCGAGCAGATCGTCGCTGCCGAGCAGGTGGCATTGCTGTTTCAGCCGTTCATGCTGTCCCTGGCCGCCACCGCGGTGGCGGCGGTGTTGTTCGTGGCCGCCCAGTGGGGCGCCGTCGCGCACGACCTGGTCATCATCTGGGCGACGCTGCTGACCGCGGTGACCCTGCTGAGGGTGCTGCTGGCGTTGATGTATCGGCGCATCCGGCCTCGGCCGGCCGAGGCGCGGTTGTGGGGCAATCTGTTCACCCTCGGTGCCGCGCTGGCGGGCATGGCCTGGGGTGCGGGCGGTTTCCTGATGTTTCCTGCGGACAACTTCGAACACCAGGTTATCGTCGTGCTGGTTCTTCTCGGCATGTGTTCCGGGGCGACCACGTCGCTCTCGGTGATGCGCCGGGCCGCATACCTGTTCCTCGTCCCGGCGATGCTCCCGGTCACGGTGCTGTTCCTGCTCCAGGGGCACGAAACCTCCACCATCATCGCCCTGATGCTGATCCTGTCGTTCGGCTTCTTCCTGATCAGCACCCGCAATATCCATCACAACACCCAGCAAAACATCCGCCTGCGTCTGGCCGCCGAACAGAAGGAGCGATCCCTGGCGCTGGCAAAACAGGAGGTGGAGGCGGCGAGCCAGGCGAAATCGGATTTCCTCGCGAACATCAGCCACGAGTTCCGGACTCCGATGAACATCATCATCGGTATGACCCACAGTGTGCTGCAGAGCAGGCTCGACGGCCATCAGCAAGCCGCCCTGGCGAAGGTTCAGCGTGCGGCCGAATCGCTGCTGGGGATCATCAACGGCATCCTGGATTTCTCGCGGGCGCAAAGCGGTACGCTCACCGTCGAGCCCAGGGCTTTTTCACTGCATCTCGAACTCGACCGGCTGCATCGGGCCGGTGTCGCAGGGGCCGCGGCAAAGGGCCTGACATTCACCACCGACCAGGCAGACGACCTGCCCGATGCACTGGTCGGCGATGCGGTGAAGCTCGGCCAGGTCCTGCAGAGTCTGGTCAGCAATGCGATCAAATTCACCGAACGCGGCGAGGTCGGCGTGCGGGCGACGCTGGACAGCAGGGAAGGGGAGCAGGTCCGGGTATTGTTCAGCGTGACGGATACCGGCCCGGGGATCGATCGGTCGAAGTGGGACTCCGTGTTTCTGCCGTTCAGCCAGGGGGACGCCTCGCGTACACGGCGTCATGGCGGCACCGGCATGGGTCTGGCGGTCGCCTACAAACTGGTCGACCTGATGGGTGGGCGGATGTGGGTGGACAGCCAGATGGGCAGCGGCACCACCTTCTGCTTCACGATCACCTTTACCGAGGGTGGCGAGGTGCGGATGCCGGACAGTGAAGCCACCGGTGATCCGGTGCGCAGAGAGCGGCCGCATGACAACCGTGTGACTGACCGGCTCCGGATCGAGCCGTTGCTGCGCCAGCTGTATGTGCAGTCGCAGGACTATGACGTGGAGGCGGCAGTCACCCTCGGCGAGCTCGCCGCCATGCTTTCCGGGACCGCCTGTGAATCGCGTGTGGCGGAACTGCAGCAGTGCATCGGCAACTATGGCTTCGACGAGGCACTCAGTCAGATCGTTGCCCTGGCACAGGAACTCGGTATCGACCTGCCGGTGCAGTGACGAGGGTTTTCCCCGATTGCCGTGCGTCTGGGCTGGGCTAGTTATAAAGAGGCCGCCAAGGTCGACGGCAGTGGTGACGCAAGGGGGCGATCCGTATGAATTCACATTGCTGCGACGTGGTGATCCACATCGACGAGGAACTGCAGGACGACGATATCCACGAGTTGTCGCGCGACATCAGCTGCATGCCGGGGGTCTACAGCGCCTGTGTAAACGACCGGGCAAGGCACCTGATGCTGGTCGACTACGACCCGGAAGGGGTGCAGGCGACCGAACTGCTGAGCGTGGTACGCCAGCACGGTGTCGGTGCCGAACTGGTCGGGCTGTGAACAATTCCAGCAGCCGGTCGGCCGCGGTGGCCGGCCGGTCTCCGCCCACGCCCCGGCGCATGGGTGCAATTCCCTGATTTCAAGCGTAAAATCGCCGCCCCTTTGCAGGTATTGAGCGGTATGGCGGATAGGCTTTACATTCGCACCTTCGGTTGCCAGATGAACGAGTACGACTCGCAGAAGATGCAGGACGTGCTTCGGGAGTCGCATGGGCTGGTGCTGACCGATGATCCCGAACAGGCCGACGTGCTGCTGCTCAATACCTGCTCGATCCGCGAGAAGGCCCAGGAGAAGGTCTTTTCGCAGCTCGGCGTGTGGAAGGAGTGGAAACAGCGGCGTCCCGGCCTGGTGATCGGCGTCGGCGGCTGCGTGGCCAGCCAGGAGGGCGACGCAATCCGCGAGCGTGCGCCTTTCGTCGACCTGGTGTTCGGCCCGCAGACACTGCATCGCCTGCCCGATATGCTGACCCGTGCGCGCAAAGACCACCTGCCCACCGTGGACATCAGCTTTCCGGAGATCGAGAAGTTCGACCGCCTGCCCGAGCCGCGTGCCGAGGGCCCGGGCGCATTCGTGTCGATCATGGAGGGCTGCTCCAAGTACTGCACCTTCTGCGTCGTTCCCTACACGCGCGGCGAGGAGATCAGCCGTCCATTCGACGATGTGCTGGCGGAGATCGCGCAGCTCGCCGCCCAGGGCGTGCGCGAGGTCAACCTGCTGGGGCAGAATGTCAATGCCTACCGTGGACGTATGCACGACGGTGAGATCGCCGACCTGGCGCTGCTGATTCGCTATGTCGCGGCCGTCGACGGTATCGACCGCATCCGCTACACCACCTCGCACCCGGTCGAGTTTTCCGACGCGCTGATCGAGGTCTATGCCGAGGTGCCGGAACTGGTCAGCCACCTGCATCTGCCGGTGCAGTCGGGTTCGGACCGCATCCTGATGGCGATGAAGCGTGGTCACAGTGCCTACGACTACAAGCAGAAGATCAGGAAGCTGCGTGCGATCCGCCCGGACATCAGCCTGTCGTCGGATTTCATCATCGGCTTTCCGGGCGAGACCGAGCAGGACTTCGGGCACACGATGGCGTTGATTGACGAGATCGGCTTCGACCACTCGTTCAGCTTCATCTACAGCCGGCGCCCGGGCACACCGGCCGCCGACCTGCCCGACGATGTCCCGCACGCACTCAAGCAGACGCGTCTGGCGCAGCTGCAGCACCTGATCAACGACAATGCCCAGCGCATCAGCCGGTCCATGGTTGGCAGTGTGCAGCGGGTGCTGGTTGATCGCCCCTCACGCAAGGATGCCAATGAACTGGCCGGGCGCACAGAGAACAACCGCGTCGTCAACTTCGAGGGGCCGCCCGATCTGATCGGTCAGTTCGTCGACCTGCGCATCACCGCCGCGTATCCCAATTCGCTGCGTGGTGAGCGGATCGCAGAGATGCAGTCCGGGGTCGCAGTCGCCTGATGAGCACCCCCTTATCGGTTCGGCGCCTGGCGTCGCCGTGTCGTTCACGACTTCCATCCCCTGGA
>JAGRHB010000124.1 GCA_020445245.1 Gammaproteobacteria bacterium | reverse complement strand
ACTATGCTAGCCTCTTCACCCGGTTTTTGTGACGCAGCGCTAATGAAGGCAAGAATTAAGTGGGTCGAAGGGGTGACGATGCTCGCCGAGTCTGGTAGCGGCCATGCCCTGGTGATGGACGGGCCGCCCGAGCATGGTGGCCGCAACCTCGGGGTGCGTCCGATGGAGATGCTGCTGATGGGCATGGGGGGTTGCACGCAGTTCGATGTACTGCTGATCCTGCGCCGCGGTCGGCATCATGTATCGTTCTGCGAGGTCGAGCTGGAAGCCGGGCGCGCCGAGAGCGATCCCAAGGTGTTTACCCGGATACATGCGCATTTTCGCGTAGGCGGCAAGGGATTGACTGAAAAGGCCGTAGAGCGTGCGGTGCAGCTGAGCGCGGAAAAATACTGCTCGGCCTCGATCATGTTGGGAGCGGTGGCCGAGATTACCCATGACTTTGAGATTGTGGAGGTCGAGTGAGTCGCCCCTCCAGTGGATTCGGCATGCGTCATGTGGCGCTGTTCGTCCGCGATTTGGCGGCGTGTGAACATTTCTACGTCGACCTGCTGGGCATGTCGGTGGAATGGCGGCCGGACCGGCACAATGTCTACCTGAGCTCCGGCAGCGACAACCTGGCCCTGCACCAGGCCGATGAGAAGCTGCCGCGTGACGAGGCCTCGCAACGTCTGGACCACATCGGGTTCTTCGTTGCCACCGCGGCTGACGTCGATGCATGGTTCGATTGGCTGGGGCGTCACGCTGTGAGGATGCGCACTGAGCCGCGCACCCATAGGGATGGTGCGCGCAGTTTCTATTGCTACGATCCGGACGGCACGCAGGTTCAGATCATCCATCACCCGCCTGTCTGTGCCTGGGAAGCGGGCAGGGTGTCGAGCTGAATCGGTTGTCCCCGGCTGGGCTTTGGGGTAATTTTGCGCCCCTTTTGACGTAATCGGGATCAGCGCGGGATGGCCAAGTCCTCGAGACTGAAGCTGCACGGGTTCAACAATCTGACAAAGACCCTCAGCTTCAACATCTACGATATCAACTATGCAGCGACGCCTGATCAGGAGCGCGGCTACATAAGGTATATCGATGAGGCCTACAATGCCGGCCGCCTGACGGACATTCTCAACCGGGTGGCCGATATCATCGGCGCCAACGTCCTCAACGTTGCGCGTCAGGATTACGATCCCTATGGCGCCAGCGTCACCATTCTGATCTCCGAGGAGCCGATCGCCGCCGAGCACCTGTCCAACAGCGAGGCGCCAGGACCGTTGCCGGAGTCGGTGGTCGGTCATCTGGACAAGAGTCATTTGACCGTCCACACCTATCCCGAGAGCCATCCCGACAACGGTATCTCGACCTTTCGGGCAGATATCGACGTGTCCACCTGCGGCCGTATCTCGCCGCTGAAGGCGTTGAACTACCTGATCCACTCGTTCGAGTCCGACATCGTGATCATGGACTACCGGGTGCGTGGTTTTACCCGCGACGTCAACGGCAAGAAGCACTACATCGATCACCGCATCAACTCGATCCAGAACTTTCTCGCACGTGACACGCGCGAGCGCTATCAGATGATCGACGTGAACGTGTACCAGGAAAATATCTTTCACACCAAGATGATGCTCAAGGAATTCGACCTCGACAGCTACCTGTTCGGCGTCGATGTCGACGACGTGTCGCCGAAAGAGCAGCGTGACATCGAAGACAAGATCCGGCGCGAGATGCTGGAGATATTCTACGGTCGCAACATCACCCGCAGCATGAAGCTGTCCTGATTCGGCCGGTCGATGCGCCGAATGCCGGAGGGCCGCCCCTAAGCGAACCGGGACGGGTTCTGCCAGCTGTTGCAGGCAATCGCGTGGCGTGCCGGCGGTGTTTCGTCCAGTCTAAGCAACGTCAGCGCACCGCCCCACAGGCAGCCGGTATCCAGCGCCCAGACGTTATCGCGGGCCAGGTAACCCAGTGTCGACCAGTGACCAAACACGATCCGCTGTGCACGCGTGGCGCGCGCGGGGTGCTCGAACCAGGGGATGCGTCCGCGTGCCTGGCTGCCCGGCGGCCCCTTTTCCTTGAGCGTCAGGCGCCCCTCCCCGTCGCAGTAGCGCAGGCGGGTAAGACAGTTGGTGATGAAGCGCCAGCGGGCCATGTCCGACAGCGCCGGATCCCAAAGGTCGGGCTTGTTGCCGTACATGTGCATGAAATAGTCGACATGGTCGGCGCCGCGCAGCACCGCCTCCACTTCACGCCCACAGGCAAGTGCGGTCGCCAGGTCCCACTGCGGCGGCAGCCCGGCATGGACCATCAGGAAGTCGAGCGCCGGGTCGTGATGGATCAGCGGCCGATGGCGCAGCCAGTGCAGCAATTCGTCGCGATCGCTGGCGGCCATTACTGCATCCAGGCTGTTCTCGTCCTTGTGCTTTTCGTTGCCGGCGACCAGCGCCAGCAGGTGCAGGTCGTGGTTGCCCAGGACGCAGATCGCAGCATCACCCAGTTGATGGAAGAAGCGCAGCACCTGCAGTGACTTGGGGCCACGATTGACGAGGTCGCCGACACACCACAGCAGATCTTGCGCGGGATCAAAGCCAACACTGTCGAGTGCGCGCCGCAGTTCGTCATAGCAACCCTGAATATCACCGACGGCAAATACAGCCACGTCCGGATCCGTGTCTTCAGCCGCTAGTGCAGGACGCGCGGTACCGCCAGGGAAAAGCGGTCGACAGGTGCCAGGAATGACTCACCGTCGTCGGCCAGCATCTCGTATTCCCCTTCCATGGTGCCGACCGGGGTCTCGAGCACTGTCCCGCTGGTATAACGGAACATCTCACCCGGGCGCAGGTAGGGCTGCTCGCCGACCACGCCTTCCCCGCGGACCTCCTGGATCTTGCCGTTCGCATCTGTGATCAGCCAGTGACGGTTCAACAGCTTGGCGGGCTCTTTGCCGGTGTTGCTGATCGTTATGGTGTACGCGAAGACGTAGCGGTCGGCGCCGGGATCGGATTGATCGTCTATATAGGTCGTTTCGACGCCCACCTGGATCTTGTGCGTGTCTGGCTCGTTCATGCGGGTGGCTCTCTCTTGGCTGCCTGAGCAAGCTACTTTCAGGCCGGATGAAAAGCAAGCGCGTTACAGCCCGCGCGATTGCTGCCGACAATATCAGTGATCGGCGGGAAAATTCCCGCGTATTTGCAGGACGAACGAGGAATCGAGTGGTGCGAAGTCTGTTGTGGATCGTTCTGGGTGTTTGTCTGGTACTTCCCGTGGTGGCGGCTTCGGACGCCACCTCGCGCCTCGTCGCCGCGGCCGCTGCCGGTCGTGAGGACGAGGTGCGCGACCTGCTGGTGCAGGGGGTGGACGCGAACACCAAGAATGAGACGGGGCGTCCGGTGTTGGTGATGGCGGGATTCAATGGGAATCGTCGCACGGTGCTGACACTGTTGGCGGCCGGGGCCGATGTCAATGCGGTGGATGGCGTGGGTACGTCGGCACTGATGGCTGCCAGCGCGTTCGGTCACCTCGACCTTGTGAACGTACTGGTGGTCGCCGGCGCGGACGTGAACCTCAAGGACGCCTCTGGCAAGTCGGCGCTTGCGCGCGCGACGCTGGCCGGCCACGCCGATGTGGTCGAGGTATTGAAGGCAGCAGGGGCGGTGGAAGAGGACGCGGGCAAAGTGGCGAAAAAATGAGCAGGACGCAGGCGCGTGTCGGGCACGCGGGACAATGGATTTTTTTTGTTTAACGACTAAGGTTTGACCTGTAGCACAGCGCGCTGTACGTGCTTACTGCACGATTGCCGCGCTGAAGCCAAACGGGACTGAATGTAATGAAACGGCCGCTATCGAATTCCAGTGGAAGAGCCGATCCGTTCGGGATGCTGGTGCTGGCTGTCATGCTGGCATTGTTCGTCACGATCGGGGCCCAGGCACTGGTTTCGATCCGTGCTGAAACCAGCCGTGCCGATGTGGCCGGCTGTTTTGATCCCTGCATCACACTCGATATGCGTCACTGAACGACTGTGCTAGGCTCGGCAAACTCCTGCCGACCGAGGAAATCTCTTTGTCCAAGCGTCTTGCCGTTGGGGTGATCGGTGTCGGTTACCTCGGCCGTTTTCACGCCCTGATCTATTCCAGACACCCCGATGTCGACCTGGTCGGTGTCGTCGATACCAATCCCGATACTGCCCGCGACGTCGCAGCAGAGGCAGCTTGTACCGCATTTGGCAATGCTGCCGAGCTGCTGGGGAAGGTCGATGCGGTGAGCATTGTCGTCCCGACGACGGCGCATCTCTCGGTGGCGCGGTTGTTCCTCGAAAACGGGGTTCACGTGTTGCTGGAAAAGCCGATTGCAACGACCGTCGAGGAGGGCATCGCGATTGTCGCGGCCGCCGAGCGCGCCGGTGTGGTGCTGCAGATTGGTCATCTCGAGCGTTTCAATGCCGGGGTGATGGCACTGGCCGGGCGGATCAAGGACCCGCGCTTCATCGAGGCGCACCGCATGAGCCCGTTCGTGGCCCGCGCGACCGACGTGGACGTGATCTCCGACCTGATGATTCACGATATCGATATCGTCCTGTCGCTGATCGATGCCGAGATCTCGCATATCTCCGCCGCCGGTACCGCAGTGTTGACTGATCATATCGACATCGCCAACGCCCGACTGGAGTTCAGCAATGGCGCGGTGGCGAACGTGATCGCCAGTCGCGTGTCGCGCGACAAGATGCGGAGAATCCGCGTATTCGAGCACCATCGCTACCAGTCCCTGGACTTCATCGAGCAGAACCTCGATGTCGCCTACCCGCAGGAAAAGCCCGGCGAGCCCTGGCCCGAGATCGTCACCGAGCGCATCGCGATCGAGCCGGTCAAGCCGCTCGACGCCGAGATCGATGCATTCACCCGTTGCGTTCGCTCGGGCGAGCCGCCGCTGGTCGGTGGGCCAGTGGGGCTGCGTGCGCTCGAAGTCGCGTTGCGGGTAAAGGCGACAATAGAGGGCGCCTGACGAGCGTCGCAGGCGGCGCTCAGCGGGTCATCTGCAGGGCCTGCTCGATTGCGGCGATCAGGCTGCCGGCATCGGCCCTGCCACTGCCGGCCAGGTCCAGCGCCGTGCCGTGATCCACCGAGGTGCGCACCAGCGGCAGCCCGAGGGTGATATTGACGGCGTTGCCGAATCCCTTGTGTTTGAGCACCGGCAGGCCCTGATCGTGGTACATCGCCAGCACCGCGTCGGCGCGCTGCAGATGGGGCTCGGTGAACAGGGTGTCCGCGGGCAGGGGGCCCTCCAGGCACATGCCGTGTTCCCTCAGTCGTTCGAGTGCCGGCTCGATCACCTCGATCTCTTCGCGCCCCAGGTGACCGCTCTCGCCGGCATGTGGGTTGAGTCCGCAGACCAGTATCCTCGGCCGGTCGATCGCAAACCGCGTACGCAGCTCGGCATCCAGCACGCTCAGGACGCGGTCCAGGAGCGTCGGTGTGATCGCATCGGCCACTGCGCGCAGTGGCAGGTGTGTGGTGGCAAGCGCGACCCGCAGCCCGGGGCAGGCCAGCATCATCACCGGGTGACCACCGCTTCGTGCGGCGAGAAACTCGGTGTGGCCGGTGAAGGTGATCCCGGCGTCGTTGATGATTCCCTTGTGCACCGGTGCGGTGACCATCGCGGAGAACCTCCCCTGCAGGCAGCCGTCGACGGCGCGGACAAGGGTGTCGAGGACATAGCCGGCGTTGCCGACGTCCAGGACACCTGGTTCGCAGGGTGTCGCCAGGGGTATCACATCGATATACAGCCGGCCGGGCGCCGCTGGCACAGGGGGGGGCTCCGCGCCGACGGGCTCCAGTGCGAGCGGCAGGCCGAGCCGTGCGGCGCGCTGCAGCAGCAGGTCCGGGTCGCCGATCACCACCAGCGGTACCGGCCATGCGCGCTGTGCGATCGTCACACACAGGTCGGGACCGATTCCGGCGGGCTCTCCGGCGGTCAGGGCGAGGGCGTTGGCGGCCATCTCAGTTGTTGATGTCGTCCAGGCGCAGCTCGATGTAGGCCTCGTCGCGCAGCTTTCGCAAGTAGTTCTCCAGCGCCTCGGCAGCCTTCTCGTCGCGCACCGCCTTGGTGGCCTGGTCACGCAGCGTCTCGTCGGTGGCGTCGT
>JAGRHB010000123.1 GCA_020445245.1 Gammaproteobacteria bacterium | reverse complement strand
CAGGTGAAGTAGGCCGGAGAACACGAACCCTATCCAACGGCAGTTCGACATCAACCACCCGGCGCTTTGGTGGCGATGGACACATTCTTCAACTGCGCGGCTTTAAGCAGATCGATGATCGCAACGAAGTGCCGGAACTGGGCCTTCTCATCGATACGCAACAACATCGGGGTATCTTTGTGCAGCTGTGCAAGACGCTGCGTCAGACTGTCCAGTGTCGCCTCCTGCCCATCGATGAACAGCCTGCCTGCATCCGAGACCGTCAGTTCGACCGGCTGATGCAGTTGCAGCGGCTGCGCTTCCGAAGCCTTTGGGAGGGTGACAGGGATCTTGCCCTGAGCGACGAAGGTCGCCGTCGTCAGCACGATGGCAAGCAGCACCAACATGATATCGATGAACGGGATCACGTTCATCGTCGACATCGGTTTCATGTCACGCCCTGCTGGCTGTGCCAGCGCGCGGTCAGCACGTCGACCCGCCGCACCAGCCCGTTATAGATGAGCGTGGCCGGGATGGCGACCAGCAGGCCGGCGGCTGTGGCCTTCAAAGCCAGTGCCAGCCCGAGCATCACCGCGGATGCGGAAAGCTCCGCACCCTGTGACAGGTCGTGGAAGGTGACCAGAATGCCAAGCACGGTGCCGAGCAACCCGATATAGGGCGCATTCGAGGCCACCGAGGCAATGACGGTGAGATGGCGCGTCAACGCGACCTCGAGATTGTGACGGTCGACATAGTCGGCCAGATCCACACGCGCAAAGAACAACGTGCGCTCGACCGCATAGGCGATCATGAGGAAACTCATGAAGCCCAGTACACCGAACACGGTGATATCCAGATAACCCTTGAGCAGGATCATCAATGACGCCTGATCAAACCCGCTCATATCCATCTTTCAGACACTTTACGGCCTCCTTCATCGCAGCACCCTGATATCCCGCCAGGCTGCCTTTGCGACGCCAGCATAATGCCGGCGCCGCACACCTCATTTGACCCGCGCCTCAGAATGACACGTTCACCCCGGCATAGAACGAACGGCCCATACCCGGAACAGCGATCCCCCATGGAATACCGTTGAGCTGCATGGTCGTGCCCTGCCCGGTATAGGCGCCTCCTGTCGGCAGCGAATAGAAGGTGTCAAACAGGTTCTCGACGCCGAAATCAACACGCACCTGCTTCCAGGAATGGCTCCCGCGCAGATTGAGCAGGGTATAGCCCGATGTCTTGACCTCGTTACGAACACTGGAGACATCATCCTTGTCATCCACCACCACCAGTTCGATACCATTGCTCCAACCCCCGATTTCCTGTGTCAGCGTGAATCGGGCGTTGAGCGGCATGATATTGTAAAGATTGTCGCCGCTGTCGCGGTTCTTGCCGTCGGTATAATTCACCAGCCCCTTCAGCCCCCAGGAACCCCAGTCGTTCCGCGCCAGCGGCATCTGTCCGGACAGGTCGATGCCGTAAAGCCGTGCCGACTGGTTGGCATATTGCAGGACATTGAACTGATTCGGCACCCATACCCCGACAGGGATAGCGTCGATGTAGTCGCTCACATGGGTGTAGTACGGCGTCGCCTTGAACTCCCAGTGGCGATCGGTGGCATGCCAATCGAAGGTTGCTGATACCGTATGCGCTTTTTCCGGCTCCAGATCGATGTTACCCACGTAACCGTTGCCGTCACCGACAAAGTTGTTCATCGCGGCCGGCATCGCCCAGGTAGACCAGGTATAGCGTTCGTAGAGGTTTGGCGAGCGCACCTTGCGTGCAAACCCAAACTCCATGTCCAGATTGGCGTCATAGGAGTAACGCACCAGTGCGGTCAGATCGATATTGTCGTCGTTCTTCTCGTGCTCGAGCGCATTGAACGCAGCCGCTTCGGCGATCTGATTACCGGGCGCCGGGGCCGTCGTCTTGTAGCCCTGCACATCACCGGCATCCGTCGTCACCCTTTCGTATCGCACGCCGAGCAGCGTCAGCCATTCGGGGCTGAGCTGTGATTCCCACTCGGCAAAAACGGCCGCACGATCGCGCTTGCCGTCGTTGATGTTCAGGAAAGTACCGGGCCACATGCCACCACCGGAGGGGGTCCAGTAGTCATCGAGGCGATAACGCTGATACTCGCCCCCCACGCGCATGACGTCCTGCGACGTCAGATCGATATCTGCCTTGATCGTGGCACCTGTGGTCTTGCCTTCACTGTACATTGGCATGCCAGATGCGCAGGTCATGAATCCGATCGGGGAACAGGGGGTGCCGACCTCTGCAGTCGCGGGCGGCTGCGAGTTGGGTCCGTACCAGAAACGCTTGTCGGGGCCAAAGTCCATGTAGTGCTCGACGGTTTCATGGTAGACGCGCGTCTCCAGGTCACCCCAGTCGAACCCGCCGAGCCAGCTCAGGTTGATCCGTTTCTGGATGTTGTCGAGCATATCCATGCGCTGATTCGGATAAAGCTGCTCCGGCACTTTCTGATAGCCAAATTGGGCTTCGAATACGTCACCGCCCGCCTTCAGTGCCATGCCAAGGTTGTGCGTCTGTGTCTCGTACGCCGTCGAACCCACTTCATCGAGCGGCAGCGTATGCCCGACCCGGCCTGTGGCGCTTGTGGTCTTGAAATCGCCGCCGGCAGTATAGTTGTCGGCCTTGCTGTACGAACCGTTGTAGTTGATGTTGAACACTTCGGTCGCGTGCATAGCAGACAGATTGCCGCCGAACGCTTTGTTGTTGCTGCGGTAGAACGCGCCCACCTCACCCTTGGTAAGTGCCTGCTCGCCCGGCGCCGCAAACTCCGGAGCAACCGTGTCGGCAATGATGGTACCGCCGATGCTGTCACCACCCACGCTGACCGGCGTAATACCGGCAAACACCTTCAGCATGCCGACATTGCTCGGATCGATGTACGACAACGGCGGGTTCATGTGGTTCGGGCAGGAGGCGATCAGGTCCATACCGTCGACCTTGATGCGCAGACGATCGTCGGCCAGACCACGAATCGACGGCAGGCTGGAGACACCGCCGGCACCGTACAGACTCACACCGGGCACGTCACGCAGCAGGCTGGCGGTGTCGCTGGTGGCAGGGCGCAGAAACTGCACGGTCTCGGTGCCAACGGTCGATGTGGTCAATGGTTGTGCTGTGTCGGCCTGGGCTTCGACGGCGATCGGGCTCAGGCGGGTTTCCTCCGCGACCACCAGATGGGCGAATGGGACCAGGGCAATTGCCAATGAAAGCCGGCTGAGCCGGAATGTTGCAGATGCATTCAATTTGTTCACGCGAATATTTCCTGAAATTTGGTCTATGGACCATGACGCCACCCACCACGCTGTCCGGCCACACAGGAACGACGCGCAGAGGCATCATTCAACTGCCGGCAAGGCCGCAGATTGCGAGTGATAAAATCGGGGCTTCAGGAAATCGCCGGAGGGGCGCGCGTGGAATAGGCAGAGAAATGCAGGCTGTGGTGCTGATGGTCTGCCGTCTGGTCGAGGTACTCGACCGCATACAGGGTCAACTGTGGCGCCAGGCCCGGCTCAGACACCTGGACCGCATTCGCCATCTGGAAGAGTTTCAGCGCCGAACAGTGTTCAGTATCCTGGTTGTCTGCGAGCTGCAGGTTGTCGATCGTGACCAGCTTCTGGCCCTTGAGGGTACAGATGACGATCTGGTTTCCGTGAGCATCGTGCTCGACGATCGGTGTGACGAGGTACGCCAGTACCGGCTGCAGCAGAAAACCCACGATCAACACCCAGGCAGTTATCACCTGTTGTGATCGCGTCGGGTGACGATGCCCCGCCCTGCTGAAACCTGTGAATCCCATGCAACACCATCGTTTGATCGAGGCTGCCCGGCGACTCCCGGCCCCAGGCCTCGTGCTTCATACGAGAGACAACCCTTTTACGGGCCAAATCCGCTGCCCAATGATAGTGCGCACAGCCACAAATCGACTTAACCGAAGTCAAGCAAAAAAGTCCTGAGCCGACGGCGGGCGAAGAAACGCCCCGCAGTTGCGGGGCGTCGGTTGCCAATCCCGCCAAACCGCGCCAACGGCATCGGCGCGACGGCGGACACAAATCGAATCTTAGCCTGAGGCGAGCCAGATCAATTGAAGCTGAAGTTGTCGCGCATGATGGTCGGCGCACGGCGCGCGTTCTTCTCGAACTCGTCACCGACATCGATCGGGTTGGGGATATCGATCGAAGGCGCCTTCCAACCCGGCGGGACGCGACCCATGCGGTGCGGTGCGTTCATCATGTCATCCCATGCCTGCGACATACCCTCTTTCGGGTCGGTGGGATTCAACCATGCCTGCGGTCCCGCGCCCCAGACATGCGGACGCATCGGATTGAAGCTGTCAGGACGAGACATGTCGAAGCTCTGCATGAACGGGACACCGCGCATCGGGCTGCCACCGCCGCCGAACGGACCATTGTTGAAGGGACCTCCACCGAAAGGACCACCGCCATAAGACCCGTTGTTGAACGGTCCACCACCGAAGGGCCCGTTGCTGAAGGGCGCACCACCAAAGGGGCCACCGTTGAACGGACCGGCACCGTAAGGCATCGGGCCATAACCATAACCGGCCTGCGGAGCGTAGCCGTAAGGACCGACACCCGGCTGCGGAGCCGCCTGATCAGCTACCGCGATCTGACTGCCGACAAAAAGCAACGACGCGGCCACTACACGAAAACTTGCCATGAAACTCTCCTGAATTTTGCTTCTCGTTATGCGCAGTCCCCCGCGCTTGAAAAGCAGTATAGATAGATACACGTGCTCATAGGAATTTCGCGGCTTCCGGCGTGCTGCATGGAACCGGCCCGGCCCCACCCTTGAGCGTCGTCGAACGTGTATTAGTGTATTCTTATTTACTTACTTTTTCAACCCGATAAGCCGGCTTTATCCCCGGAGCAGCCCGCGCGCGAGGTCATCACGGATATCCTTGAAGTCTTCCAGCCCCACTGCAACCCTCAACAATCCCTCAGTGATCCCTGCCGATTCACGCTGCGCTTCACTGAGTCGCCCGTGCGTGGTGGTCGCTGGGTGGGTGATCGTGGTTTTCACATCTCCCAGGTTGGCGGTGATCGACAGCATCCGCGTGGCATCGACCACTCGCCAGGCTGCCTCGCGGCCACCTTCCACCTCGAAGGCGACGATACCGCCCGCTGCCTTTTGCTGCATCCGTGCCAACTCGTACTGCGGGTGGCTTGCCAGACCCGGGTAATGTACACGGCCAATCCCACGCTGCCGCACCAGCCAGTCTGCGACCCGTTGTGCATTGGCTGAATGCGCCTGCATCCTCAGCGCCAGGGTCTCCAGGCCTTTCAGAAAGATCCACGCCGCAAACGGACTCATCGTCGGCCCGCTGGTGCGCAGCACACCAAACACGTCCTCGCCCACTCTCTTGCGGTCACCTACGACGGCGCCGCCGACCGCGCGGCCCTGCCCGTCCAGATACTTGGTCGCCGAATGGATCACGATGTCGGCACCCATCTCCAGCGGCCGCTGCAGTGCCGGGGTACAAAGGCAGTTGTCGACGACCAGTAGGCAGCCGTTGCGATGCGCAATGTCCGCCAGCGCGTGAATATCGCCCAATTCGATCAGTGGATTGGACGGCGTTTCGACGAACAGCAGGCGCGTCTTCGGCGTGATCCGGCGCTCCCAGTCGGCGAGATCCGCGAGATCCGCGTAGTCCGTGGTGATGCCAAAACGCGCAAGATATTTGTCGAACAGCACCGTCGTGCTGCCGAAGATACTGCGGGAACTGACAATATGGTCGCCGTGGGCCAGCAGTCCCATACAGGTCGCCAGGATGGCCGACATCCCGGAAGCGGTCGCCACGCAGCACTCACCGCCTTCCATCGCGGCGAGTCGTTCCTCGAACGCGCGCACCGTGGGGTTGGTAAACCGTGAATAGATGTTCCCCGCGGTATCGCCGGAAAACCGTGCCGCTGCCTCTGCCGCCGTGCTGAAAACGAAACTGGATGTCGCGAATATCGGCTCGCTGTGCTCACCTTCGCCGGTACGATGATGTCCGACCCTTATTCCGAGGGTCTCGAGGGACCAGTCGTGATCGAATTCGCTCAAGCTACTGCCTCCGGCTGCCGCGACGTCACACACGGCCACAATAAACAAAAAACCCGCTCGGGCGCGCCAAAGCAGGT
>JAGRHB010000122.1 GCA_020445245.1 Gammaproteobacteria bacterium | reverse complement strand
ACCAAGGCGTTGGCGATGACTCGGCCGCGTACATCGCGACGTGGACGAATCTTGAGTACGGGTTCACCACCGCCGATCGTGCCGGTGCGCAGCTTTGGGCCGGCCAGATCGGCGAGGATGCGGCAACGCATACCGAGTTCACGCTCGGCCGAGTGCAGATTGTCGATCATGGCCAGCCAGGCCTTGGCATCATCATGTGCGCAGTTGATCCGCATGATGTTCATACCGGCCCCGAGCAGCTGCCTGATCAGGTCTCCGTCACGGGCCGCCTCGCTCGGCATCGTGACCATTACCCGACCCGAGTGCCGTGACGATGAGGGACCCAGCAGCGCATTGGCGTGCTCCGCCAGCAGCGCGGGCCCCGCATTGAAACCGACCGGCGGGCGGCGTTCCAGGGACGCGGGTTGCGCACGTCCGGCGAGATGAGAAAGCGCGCCGAGCACAGCCTCGAGCGTCGCCAGTGTATGTGCCTCCATGCGCCCCAGCGACGAAAGGCCGAGGCTGGACAGATCGCCCTGCAGCCTGCGGATGTCGTGGCGACGTACGCCAAGGTAATGCAGGAGGTTGCGTGCACTGTCGACGAAGCCGGGTGCCACCTGCTGGAGTTCCCTGGCGTATAGCAGTTCAAAATCGAGTGCCTCCTGAAGGAGACCGTCGACGTCATGGATCAGGCGGTTGACGAAACGTGAATCGATCTGGCGGCTCATGGGTGCAACTGGCGGGCCTTGGGAAGGGTGTTGCAACTATAAGTAACAAAGATTGCAATTTTGCGTACGCCGGCCGGCCGCGCCGGTGTCTGTCGATCACCGCCCCGAATACAGACAAAAAGGGCCGCCGGGGCCCTTCTTGTCGGTTCAGGAAGGATCGATCAGAACTCCTCCCACTCATCCTCGTCGATCGACGGCGGCGAGTCCAGGACCGGCTTCGCGTACGCGGGCTTTGCCTTTGCCCCGGTTGCCGTTTTCGCACGCGGCCCTGAGCTTGACCTGGGCGGCATTGTGGCCTTTGCCGCAGGCACCTTTTCGGCCGTGGCCGCCGGCATCCTGCCCGACACCTTGAAAAACTCGACCAGGTCCGCCATCTCCCGCGCCTTGTCGCTCATGGCGGCAGATGCTGCTGAAGTCTGCTCGGCAAGAGCTGCATTCTGTTGTGTGACCTCGTCCATCGAGGTCACTGCCTGGTTGACCTGGTCGATGCCGGATGACTGCTCCGCCGAAGCGGCCGCGATCTCGGCGATGATGTCACCGACCTTCTTCACGCCGGCGACGATCTCCTCCAGTGTCTTGCCCGAGGCATCAACCAGGTCGGTGCCGACCTGTACCTTGCAGACGGAATCACGGATCAGTTCCTTGATCTCTTTCGCCGCCGTCGCTGAACGTCCTGCGAGATTGCGGACCTCGGTGGCAACGACGGCGAAGCCACGCCCCTGTTCGCCGGCACGGGCGGCCTCGACCGAGGCGTTGAGCGCCAACAGATTGGTCTGGAATGCGATCTCGTCGATCACCCCGATGATCTCCGCGATCCGACTGCTCGCCGAGTTGATATCGGCCATCGCACCCACCGCGCGGCCAACCACCTCACCGCCGCGCAATGCCAGCTGGCTGGCGCTGCTCGCCAACTGGTTTGCCTGCTGGGCATTTGCCGCGTTGTTACGCACCGTCGACGTCAGTTCCTCCATCGAGGCAGCCGTCTGCTGCAGCGCCGACGCCTGCTGCTCGGTGCGTGAGGAAAGATTATTGTTGCCAACAGAGATCTCACCGGCGCCGGTGGTAATGTCCTCGGTCGATTCGCGCAGCCGGCGCACGATGCTGCCGATATTGGCCACGGTGGAATTGACGTCTTCCTTGACCTTGCCAAAGGTACCGGCATAGTCATGTTCGATCGGTTGCGTCATGTCGCCGGACGCCATCCTGCCCATCGCCGCGGCGATATCACCGAACACCTTGTCAACCACGTCCACCAGGTCATTGATGCCCTTTGCAAGCTGCAGGAAGAACCCCTGCTTGCCCTGCAACGACACCCGATTGCCCAGATCGCCACGCCGTGCCGCATCGACGATACCGTCGATTTCGGCCTCCACGGCCACTTCCGCAGTCCGGTTGGCCCATTCGACCACCGTCCCCAGCCGCTCGCCGTTGCCAGCCAGCACCGGGTTGGCCACCACCCGCAGCGTCAGGCCGGCGACCTCCATCTCGCTGCTGACTGTGGACTGCATGTGTTCGAGCAGTCGCCGCTGGTGGCCCGGATCCTTGTGAAAGATGTCCATATTGCTGCCGACCAGCTTGTCGGCATCGAAGCGCGGCAACACCTTGCGCAGCTCGCGCTCGGCGTTCTTGAACATCGTGGACAGCGTCTTGTTGCAATAGATGATGTTGAAGTCCGCGTCGGCGACCATTACCGAGCTGCTGACATTGTCCAGCGCAGTACGGATACGCAGGTTCTCGGTGGCGTAGCGACGCTCCTCTTCCAGGCGCGCCGCCTCTTCCTGCCTGGCCCTGATCTCAGCGCTCAGATCCGACCATTCGACGGCTGTCCCCAGCCGCCTGCCCTCGCCGTCGATCACCGGATTGGCAATGATGCGGAAGGTTCGTGGACCCACAGTCACCTGGGATTCATGAGTCTGGCTGAGCGAATCGAGCAGTTGGCGCTGGTGCGTCGGTCTGGCATGGAAGACGTCGATGTTGCGCCCCATCAGATCGTCGGCGTTGAAGTCAGGCAGGCGCTCCCGCAGATCACCCTCGGCCTCCCGGAACATCGTCTGAACCGCGGGGTTCATATAGATGATGTTGTAATCCCGGTCCGCAACCATCACGTTGGTACTGACGCAATCGAGCGCGATCTTTACCCGGGTCGCTTCATCGCTCTGGTGCCGGGTGTCCTCGATGATGCTGCCGAACTTCTCGATCGCCGTGTTGAAATGGCAGGCAAGTTCGCCGATCTCATCCTTCGACCTGACCTCCAGGCGCTGCGACCAGTCGGCACGCCCCTCGGCCACCGCACGCATCATGGCCGTCAACTGCTTCAGCGGGCTGGACACGATGCGTGAGAACATTGCCCCGATGACCAGCAGACCGGCGACCATCAGCGCAGAATTGATACCGATATTGATCATGAGATCGCGATCGACCGCCGCATCGAGCCTGCTCAGTGAATAGTCCACACGCACTGCGCCCAACACTTCGCCCTCTGCCGAGGCATGGCAACTGATGCAATCGGTGCCACGAAAGTCCTTGCTGGCCTTCAGCGGGACCAGGACGGTCAGGACCCGGCCATCGGCGCCTTCGCGGATCTGTTTGACGGCCTCCCCGGTGAGTGCACTGTGGTCCAGCTCATCGCGCGCCGCGGCATAGTCGCTTCCCGGGCCGTAGAGCCTGACCACGGCATCGCCACGGATGATGCGCGCATCCAGGACCTCGGGCCGCGCGAGCAGCTTGTTGCGCGGGATGTCACGATTCGCCATGCCACCGGTCAGCATCAGTGTGTTGATGTTGTCGAAGTAGGACTCGGCCAGGTCGGTCGTCTGATGCTCGACCAGGTGCTCCACGAGGACGCGCTGGCTATAGGCCAGATAGCCCGCGGTAAATACCAGCATCACGGCGAACAGAACCGCCAGCATGCGATAGATCTTCCCCCTGACCGTTGCCCCCTGGGTCAGACCCGGTATCTGCAGACTCATCGATTTCCCCTGTAAACGCCTGGTGTACTCGAAACGCGGAATGCCAGTTGTATCGGCCGCGTGCAGCAAAAATTGAACACCGGAAAGACTGCCTCCGGGTCACGTCGCGGTGAGCCACCTCGAGGAAAAGTGTTAGCTGCACGCATCGGCAGGCACGGTATCCAGGCATCGCCGGACCCGTCGCCATGCGCTAAAGTGCCCGTTCACTGACCAACCCAGACCCGGGCCAAGCCATGCAACATGTCTTTCACCGTCACACACGCAGCGCTCTGCCGGTAGCAGTGAAAGGGGACGGCATCTACGTCGTCGATAGCAACGGCCTGCGATACCTCGATGCGTCGGGAGGCGCCGCGGTGTCCTGCCTGGGCCACAGCCACCCTGCCGTGATCGCGGCCATCAAACAGCAGCTGGACAAGATTGCCTATGCACACACGGGCTTCTTTACCAATGAGCCGCTGGAGGAGCTGGCTGATGTCCTGATCGAGACGGCACCGGCCGGACTCGACCGCGTGTATTTCGTGTCCGGTGGATCGGAGGCGGTCGAGGCTGGACTCAAGCTGGCGCGCCAGTATGCAGTCGAGCGCGGGCAACCGCAGCGCCGCCACGTCATTGCCCGACGTCAGAGCTACCACGGCAACACGCTGGGCGCACTGGCAGCCGGCGGCAACGAATGGCGGCGTCAGCAGTTCCGACCGCTGCTGATCGAGACTCATCACATCGCACCGTGTTATGCCTATCGCGACCAGCGTCCGGATGAAAGTCTGGAAGCCTACGGCTTGCGCGTGGCGAACGAGCTCGAGGAAAAAATCGAGGAACTCGGCAGCGAGTCGGTATTGGCCTTCGTCGCGGAGCCGGTCGTCGGTGCCACCGCGGGCGCGGTACCACCGGTGCCAGGCTACTTCCGCCGCATCCGCGAAATCTGCGATCGTCACGGCGTACTGCTGATGCTCGACGAGGTGATGTGCGGCATGGGTCGTACCGGCACCCTGTATGCCTGTGAGCAGGACGGCATCGTTTTTTTCCGACCTGCTGACAGTCGCCAAGGGCCTGGGTGGTGGCTACCAGCCGATCGGGGCGCTCCTGGTGTCGGGCGGGATATTTGCGACGATTCGTGACGGCAGCGGTTTCTTCCAGCACGGACACACCTATATGGGGCACCCGACCGCCTGCGCCGCAGCACTCGCGGTGCAGCGGGCGATACGTGACGACCAGCTGCTGGACAATGTGCAGATCATGGGTGAGCGGCTGGATGCCGCCCTGCACACACGTCTCGGTGATCACCCGCATGTCGGCGACATCCGCGGGCGCGGGCTGTTTCGCGGCATCGAGATCGTCGCCAATCGCCTCACCAGGGAACCTTTCTCCCCCGCCCAGAAGATCCACGCCAAGATCAAGCAGGAGGCAATGACACGCGGCTTGATGTGTTACCCGATGGGCGGCACCATCGACGGCGCGCGCGGCGACCACGTGCTGCTGGCGCCACCGTTCATCATCGATGCCCCGCAGATCGACCAGGTGGTTGAACTGCTGGTGCAGACCTTGGATGTCGTGTTGCCGTGAACGACGACACCGGCCCACTGATCATTGCGGTGGCACCGACCGGTGCTTACAAGAGCCCGGCTGACCACCCCGCCCTGCCGGTCTCCGCGCAGCAGATCGCGCACACAGCGGCGGCCTGTGCGAACGAGGGCGCGAGCATGCTGCACCTGCATGTGCGCGATGCGAACGGCGCCCACAGTCTGGATGCCGACACCTACCGACATGCCATCGACGCGGTACGCAATGCCCTCGGCGATCGCCTGCTGATCCAGGTCACGACTGAGGCCGCCGGAAAATTCCTTGCGCCGGCGCAGATGGCACTCGTACGGGAACTCAGACCGGACTGCGTATCGCTGGCGATCCGCGAACTGGTACCCGACGCGGCCAGCGAGTCGGCCGCCGCCGAATTCTTCGCCTGGGTCTGTGAGGCCGGCATCATCCCGCAGTTCATCCTGTACTCGGCCGCCGAGCTGCGCCGCTACCAGGTACTGCGCGAACGTGGGGTGATCCCGGCACTCGCGCTGCCGCTGCTGTTCGTCCTCGGCCGCTACAGCGCCGGCCAGACATCGGACCCTCGCGCACTGCTACCCTTTCTCGACGAGCTGTCTCACGAAGCGCCGTGGATGGTGTGCGCATTCGGCGCCGGCGAACACCGCTGCACAGCAACGGCAGCCGCCCTGGGTGGGCACGTGCGTGTCGGGTTCGAGAACAACCTGGCGCTCAAGGACGGCTCGCCTGCCGGCAGCAACGCCGACCTGGTGATGCAGGTCCGCGAACTGGCGGCGGCACTCGGACGGCCGCTGGCCGACGGCGCGACGGCGCGCACCCTGTTGCGGCCGACGGCATAGGCACAGCGCAAACGCTCAGCCTCTACGCAACTCCGGGATGTCGATGAACAGGTCCAGTGCCTGGGGATTCGCCAGTGCCTCGCGGTTCTTCACCGGTTCGCCATGCACCA
>JAGRHB010000121.1:2395-6189 GCA_020445245.1 Gammaproteobacteria bacterium | reverse complement strand
AGCGCTCGGCGCCCCTGCCGAAGAAGCCGAGAAACGCACGCAACCCCAACGCAAATACCAGCAGACTTGCGCCGAGATAGTGCAGTTCGGCCGCATCTGCCGCCAGTGCGGGTGCATGACCGATCAGCCAACCGGTCGTCAACAGAAACAGTGCCGAGCCGGCCAGCGACCAGTGTGCCAGTCGCAACCATCCGCTCCACACCGCCACGCGGCGAATCTGTTCACTCATCAGAACACCATATAGAAACAAGGCGAACAGCATAACCTGCCGCCACCCGTTTCTGCCCATGACGGTTGTCAATGCCGGGGCAGCACCCGTGTCAGTCCGAAATCCGGTTGCGCGCGATCCAATCCATTACGAATTCGGCGACGTGCTCCGGATTGTTGAGTGGCAGCAAGGGAATCGCGAGTAATTCACCCGGCGCGCTGTCCACTGCCACCGCAATGATCGTATCGTCCCCAACACACAACAACGGCTGGCCACGCCCGCTGCGATACACCTCGATTTTCGGGAAAGGTTCGTGACGGAAGCCTTCGACGAGGACTACGTCGACTGCAGTAACATCGATGAATTCGAGCAATTCGGACAAGCCGGGCTCGGTATGCCCATCGCCCTCGCGGACCCAGAAAGTGCGATGCGGAGAGGCCAACACCACCTGCGTTGCACCTGACTCACGCAGGCGTTGCGAATCCTTGCCCGGGATGTCGATGGCGAAATCATGGTGCGAGTGCTTGATCGCCGCGCAACGCAGCCCCCGCGCCTTCAGCTGCGGAATCAATCGGGTCAGCAGCGTGGTCTTGCCGGTGCCGGAACACGCCACGAAGCCGAGCAGAGGCACAGGGAAGTCAATACTCACTGGCACGTCTCTTCAGGAAGAAGGCCACAGAATATGCCGCGCCGCACCGGGTTTGAGCAACACACGGTGTAGGAAGCGCTGATAATCCTCGCGGATACCACGCCGCAGGATCGTGACCGATACGGCAATGCCGGGCAGCAGGAACAGACCCAGCCAGGCGCTGCCATGCTCTGGCAACACAAGTGCCGCCACGCCGAGCAGGTACAGCGGCCAGCTGAACAGCAGCCCACGCAGGGTGTGTTTCAGAACGAGCATCAGGATGATCCCAAACCGTTGGCGGCGCTGCGCTGGTGAGTGATAAAGGCTCTCGGAAACTGCTCTCTCCAGCGCACCCTCGACCCGGTCTACGCGTCGCCCGACCGCCGCCAGTTCCGGCTCAAAGGGCATTTGCGCCACCGGGCTCAGCCTGCACGTCCGCGATCAGCCGACGCAACTCGGGCACACAGGATCCGCAATTGGTACCGGCATTGAGCGCCTCGCCGATCTGTTCTGGAGTCGCCAGGTCGTGTTCGCGAATCGCACGGCTGAGCGTATTGATCCCGACACTGAAACAGGAGCAAACGATGGCGCCGGCATCCTCCTGACCTCGGGGCGGCGTACCACGCAGCAGGCGCCCGCGTTCGGCGTCTTCGAGGCGCTGTTTCTTGAACAGGGCGGTCAGCCAGTCGCGCGGTGGCAGGCGGTAATCGGGACCGATGATGATCACCGCATCGAGCCGCCCGTCGACGATGCGCGCGGCGCGGTAGTTCACCTGGGTGGAGTCATACAGCTCGCGCCATTCGGCGGCATCCCCGCTTTCACACAGCTGCTCCCGCGCGCACGCCGCCCAGTTGTCGGGAGACAACTCGCCGGCCAGCTCATAGTGCCACAGGCCGTATCGCCTGGCCTTCGACCAGTAGCTCGCCTGCCGTGGTACCAGCTCGCAGCGTGTCAGCAGGAAGCCGTACCACTTGGCGCGATACGGCATCACCCGCACCGGCGTGTGTTTGAATTCGGGTTGACCGGACAAGGGATCGACTACCGGGTTCACCAGGCTGCCGACACGCGCCGCGGATGCAAACTGGTCGTTCCAGTGCATCGGTGCGAACACCTGGCCACACGGCTGCGTGTCGCTGATCTGTACACGCAGGATCGCCTCACCATGAGCGCTGATCACGGTCGCCAGCTGTCCATCCCGCAGCCCGTTGCCGGCGGCATCGCGTGGGTGCAGCGTGACGAAAGGTTCACCGATATGTCCGGACAGCCGCGGCGACTTGCCGGTGCGCGTCATGCTGTGCCAGTGATCACGTACCCGACCGGTGTTCAGTATCAGGGGATAGGCCTGATCGGTATGGCGTGCGGGCGGACGCGGCGTGATCGGAACAAAGTTGGCGCGGCCGCTGTGGGTAAAGAAACGCCCGTCACTGAACAGGCGTTCACGCGGGGTGCCACCGGCGACAATCGGCCACTGCACCGGCTCCAGCTGCGCATAGGAGGCCGGCGACAGACCCGCGAGCCCCGAAAGATCGAAATCACGCTCACCGTGGTTCTCGAACGCCGACAGGCGTGCGTGCTCATTGAACACCTCGGCCGGCGAAGCGTAGTCGAAGCCGGTAAAGCCCAGGCGTTTGGCCACCTCGGCAATGATCCACCAATCGGCCCGCGCCTCGCCCGGCGCCGGCATGAAGGCACGCTGGCGTGAGATACGGCGCTCGGAGTTGGTCACAGTACCGTCCTTCTCACCCCACGCCAGCGCCGGCAGCAGGATCTCGGCATCTGCCTGCGAATCGGTTCCGGCAACACAATCGGACACCACCAGGCATTCGCACCTGGCCAGGGCGCGCCGTACCTGGTCGGTGTCCGGCAGACTGACCGCCGGGTTGGTCGCCATCACCCACAGCGCCTTGACCTCGCCGCGTTCCACGGCATGGAAAAGCTCGACCGCCTTGAGCCCTGGCTGTGTTGCAACGCTGTCGGTATCCCAGAACCGGCCGACCAGGTCGCGGTGTTGTGGGTTGTCGATCTCCATGTGGGCCGCCAACTGGTTGGACAGGCCACCCACCTCGCGTCCGCCCATCGCATTGGGTTGTCCGGTGATCGAGAACGGGCCGGTGCCGGGACGTCCGATGCGGCCGGTCAGCAGGTGACAGTTGATGATTGCATTGCCCTTGTCGGTACCACTGCTCGACTGGTTGATGCCCTGCGAGAACAGCGTGACGACACGTTCGGTACTGGCAAAGGATTCATAGAAACGCCGCACCTCGTCAACCTCGAGCCCGCACTGCCCGGCGACCGTGGCGACCGATGGTGCGTACCAGCGCGCCAGGCCCAAGGCCTCGTTGAGTCCATGGGTGTGGTCGCGCACGAAGCCTTCGTCGACCTTACCCTGTTCAGCAAGCCAGCTCAGCAGGCCGCTGAAGAGGACGCCGTCGCTGCCGCTGCGCAGCGCCAGGTGCTGGTCGGCACCGTCACAGCTCGATGTTCGCCGCGGATCGATAACGATATAGCGCAGTTCGGGGCGCTGTTTCTTGGCAACCAGCAACCGCTGGTACAGAACCGGGTGACACCACGCCAGGTTCGAGCCAGTCAGGATCACCAGGTCGGCCTGTTCAAGGTCGTCGTAACAGTTGGGAACGGTATCGCTGCCGAAGGCACGCTTGTAGGCAGCAACCGCCGACGACATGCACAGGCGGGAGTTGGTATCGATGTTCGCCGAACCAATGAAGCCTTTCATCAGCTTGTTGGCGACATAGTAGTCCTCGGTCAGCAGCTGGCCGGAGACATAGAACGCCACGGCATCCGGGCCATGCTCGTCGATGATGCGGCGGAATCGACCGGCCACTTCGTCCAGCGCGTGGCCCCAGTCGGTCTGCACCCCATCGACTTGCGGATACAGCAGGCGCCCTTCGAGATCCAGGGTCTCACCCAGCGCCGCCCCTTTCGAACACAGCCGGCCAA
>JAGRHB010000121.1:0-2387 GCA_020445245.1 Gammaproteobacteria bacterium | reverse complement strand
CCGTCACTGAACAGGCGTTCACGCGGGGTGCCACCGGCGACAATCGGCCACTGCACCGGCTCCAGCTGCGCATAGGATGCCGGCGACAGGCCCGCAAGCCCCGAAAGATCGAAATCGCGCTCACCGTGGTTCTCGAACGCCGACAGGCGTGCGTGTTCATTGAACACCTCGGCCGGCGAAGCATAGTCGAAGCCGGTAAAGCCCAGGCGTTTGGCCACCTCGGCAATGATCCACCAATCGGGTCGCGCCTCGCCCGGCACCGGCATGAAAGCACGCTGGCGTGAGATACGGCGCTCGGAGTTGGTCACAGTACCGTCCTTCTCGCCCCACGCCAGCGCCGGCAACAGGATCTCGGCATCTGCCTGCGAATCGGTTCCGGCAACATAGTCGGACACCACCAGGCATTCACACTCGGCAAGGGCGCGGCGTACCTGGTTGGTGTCCGGCAGGCTGACCGCCGGGTTGGTCGCCATCACCCAAAGCGCCTTGACCTCGCCACGTTCCACGGCCTGGAACAGCTCGACCGCCTTGAGCCCTGGCTGTGTCGCAACGCTGTCGGTATTCCAGAACCGGCCAACCAAGTCGCGGTGTTGCGGGTTGTCGATCTCCATGTGCGCCGCCAACTGGTTGGACAGGCCGCCCACCTCGCGCCCGCCCATCGCATTGGGTTGTCCGGTGATCGAGAACGGGCCGGCGCCGGGACGTCCGATGCGGCCGGTCAGCAGGTGACAGTTGATGATCGCATTTCCCTTGTCGGTGCCGCTGCTCGACTGGTTGATGCCCTGCGAGAACAGCGTAACCACACGTTCGGTACTGGCAAAGGATTCATAGAAACGCCGCACCTCGTCAACCTCAAGCCCGCACTGCCCGGCGACCGTGGCGACCGATGGTGCGTACCAGCGCGCCAGGCCCAGGGCCTCGTTGAGTCCCTGGGTGTGGTCGCGCACGAAACCTTCGTCGACCCTGCCCTGTTCGGCGAGCCAGCTCAGTAGACCGCTGAAAAGGACGCCGTCGCTGCCGCTGCGCAGCGCCAGGTGCTGCTCGGCACCGTCACAGCTCGATGTGCGCCGCGGATCAATAACGATATGGCGCAATTCGGGGCGCTGTTTCTTCGCGACCAGCAAGCGCTGGTACAGCACCGGGTGACACCAGGCCAGGTTCGAACCAGTCAGGATCACCAGGTCGGCCTGTTCGAGATCGTCGTAACAGTTGGAAACGGTATCGCTGCCGAAGGCACGCTTATGGGCAGCAACCGCCGACGACATGCACAGGCGGGAGTTGGTATCGATGTTCGCCGAGCCGATGAAGCCTTTCATCAGCTTGTTGGCGACATAGTAGTCCTCGGTCAGCAGCTGGCCGGAGACATAGAACGCCACGGCATCCGGGCCATGCTCGTCCATGATGCGGCGGAATCGACCGGCCACTTCGTCCAGTGCGCTGCCCCAGTCAGTCTGTACCCCGTCGACTTGCGGATACAGCAGGCGCCCTTCGAGATCCAGGGTCTCACCCAGCGCCGCCCCCTTCGAACACAGCCGGCCGTAGTTGGCCGGGTGATCACGATCGCCATGCACTTCGCACGCACCATCGGCATCGCGTGACACAACGACCCCGCAGCCGACGCCGCAGTACGGACATGTGGTACGAACCGGCTTGTCTGGCGGGGTGCCGGGACCGGCGATTTCGACGTTGCTCATCCCGAGTGTCCTGGTGCGTTGCAACTCAGTGGGCGTCAGCCAGCACACCCACCTGTGGCATATCCGCCAGTCCGGTCTCACGCGCATGCTGCTGGAAACCGGCGTTCTTCCAGAAGAACGCACCCGGCATGGTGGTCGGCACCACGACGGCATAGAAGATCGCCCGGCCGATGACTGCAGCAACAATCGCCAGCAGCGTGACCACACCCCACAGAAAAACCCCGGGAACACCCTCGACGCCGCCCAGCGCCAAGCCGGCGACCATCGGCAGCAATGCCCCCAGCACAATATTGCGCGCCATGTAGGTCTTACCGAATTCGGTCGACTGCAGATAGTGACCTGCCTTGCCCTCGCCGCTGGAGTGCTGCATGTCATGGGCATGTCGCCACAGACCGAGCACCTCGAGCAGCAGGCCGGCACACACCGGCAACGCAAGCACCGCCAGCGTGGGTGCAAAGCCGCTTCCGGCCATGATTGCCAGCACTGCGGTGCTGAACCCGACGAACAGCCCACCGAGCACAAGCATGCTGCCGTAGAAACTGGTCAACACCTGCCAATGGTCCCAGTACGGACGCGCCGGAATTCGGTAGATACGTTGCATGAAGTACAGTGCGACCACGCCCGAAAGCGCTGCGCCCCAGCCAGCAGCAGCGGCCAAGCCATCGACCAACACACCGGGCAGCCATGCAGTCA
>JAGRHB010000120.1:3465-6231 GCA_020445245.1 Gammaproteobacteria bacterium | reverse complement strand
CCTTCGGTGCTCATGCCGTGGATCTCGACCGTGAGCCCGGCGTGCGCCCGGCGCAACAGCTCGGCGACGTGCTCCGCCTGCCACATGGCGAGCGGCGACTTGCGGGTGGCGATGCGGATTCGATGCTCTGACATTGCGATTGGCCGGTCGGGTTCGACGAAAGCGCCAATGCTAATGGTTGGCGCAGCTTCTGACAAAGGCCGAGCGGGCGCAGGTTACAATCGGCTCCCTGTATCTCTGGAGAAAACGCGATGAAGAAGTTCCTGTTCGCGCTGCTGCTCATGCTGCTGTCCTGCACCGTGCTGGCGACACCGCCGGGCGTGTTCCGCCTCGATGCAAAGGCGCCGATGGCTGTTACCTACCAGGCCGTTCATGCCGCGCTCGAGGAGGCAAAATTCTGGGTGGTGTTCGAGGCCGATCTGGGCGCGAACATGGCCGGTTTCGCCGAGCGTTGGGGCGACGAGCTGAACCGCAATGGGCTGGACGCCATCCGCAGTGTTGTCGTCTGCAATGCCTGGTTTGCGAATCAGGTCAGTAATGCCGACCCGGATCTGCTGGCGCTGTGTCCGCTGCGGGTCAACCTGGTCGAAAAGGACGGCATGACGCGGGTTCTGTTCGCGCGCCCGACCGCCATTGCTGAGGGTAGTCCGGGCATCGCCGTGGTGCGGGAGATCGAGGACGTCATCATCACAGCACTGCAGACTGCGGTTGCTGCGGCAGAGGGTCGCTAGGTCATGGTGGATGCAGTGATCTTCGAATGCCACCTGGAGGATTTCGAGCAGCGTGTGATTGCGGCCTCGCACGCGGTGCCGGTGCTGGTCGATTTCTGGGCCGACTGGTGTGCACCCTGTCATGCGATCGCGCCGCAGCTGGCACGCGTGCTCAACGATCTCCAGGGGCGCGTGCACCTCGCGAAGGTCGAGGTGGACGAGGGGGAGAACATGAAGCTGGCCGGTCGCTATCGGCTGCGCGGCTTCCCCACGGTGATGCTGTTCCGTGACGGCCATGAGCTCGGCCGCTTCGCCGGCGCCCGTGCCGCGCACTGGATCGCCCACTGGATCGATGAGCACCTGGCGGCCGCGGGCAGTTAGTGCCGGGCCGGCTCAGCCCTCGTCGGCCAGCCAGTCCCGTGGTTGCAGGAATACCTCGTACAGCCCGGCCTCCGGGCTGCCCGGTTGCGGCTGCCAGTCGTAGCGCCAGCTGACCAGTGGCGGCAGCGACATCAGGATCGACTCGGTACGGCCACCGGTCTGCAGCCCGAAGATCGTGCCGCGGTCGTACACCAGGTTGAATTCGACATAACGGCCGCGCCGGTACAGCTGGAACTCCCGTTCGCGCTCGCCGAACGGCGTGGCGCGTCGACGCTGCACGATCGGCAGATACGCGGGGACATAGTGGTCGCCGACGCTGCGCATGAAGGCGAACGAGCGCTCGAAGCCCCAGTCATTCAGGTCATCGAAGAACAGGCCGCCGATGCCGCGCGGCTCGGCGCGATGTTTGAGGAAGAAGTAGTCGTCGCACCATTTCTTGAAGCGCGGGTAGACATCTGCTCCGAAAGGCTCACAGGCCGCCCTGGCGGTCTCGTGCCAGTGACGCGCATCCTCAAGCCGGCCATAGTATGGCGTGAGGTCGAAACCGCCACCGAACCACCACACAGGCTCGGCACCGTCCTTCTCGGCGATGAAGAAGCGCACATTGGCATGTGAGGTGGGGATATATGGATTGTGCGGATGGATCACCAGCGACACACCCATCGCCTGGAATCGGCGCCCGGCCAGCTCAGGTCGTTGAGCGGTCGCTGAGGGAGGCAGTCCGTCGCCGAACACATGCGAGAAATTGACGCCGGCCTTTTCGAATACCTTGCCGCCTTCGAGCACCCGCGAACGGCCGCCACCGCCGCCGGGCCTGTCCCAGCTGTCCTCACGGAAAGGCTGGCCGTCCTCGGCGGCGAGGGCGGCGCAGATACGCTCCTGCAGGTCCAGCAGGTAGGTTTTGACGGCATCGATATCGGGACGGTCGGGCATCGTGGAGCTCGTTTGGCTGCGTGGAGCGGCAATTGGAACAGAGTCCGGCGTCACGACTCAACCGCCCGCCCAGTCGACCCGGGCCCGGGTCATTCCTCGTGCGCGTGCGGGCGTGCCAGTTCCACGAACTCGCGACTGCCCAGCGCGGCAGACAGGAACTCGCGGTTGAGCTGGGCAATGAAGCGCAGCGGGATCCGCTTCGGACAGGCCTCGGCACAGGCATAGTGGTTGGTGCAGTTGCCGAATCCGGCGTCGTCCATTGCCTCGACCATGCCAATCACCCGCCGCGCGCGCTCCGGTCGGCCCTGCGGCATGATCGCGAGCTGCGCGACCTTTGCCGCAGTGAACAGCATCGCGGCACCGTTCGGGCAGGCCGCGACGCAGGCGCCACAGCCGATGCAGGCCGCCGCCTCGAACGCCGCATCGGCTGCCTGTTTGGCCACCGTGACGGCGTGTGCGTCCGGTGCGGCCCCGGTGTTCACCGATACATAACCGCCCGCCTGGATCACGTTGTCCAGTGCCGAGCGGTCGACGATCAGGTCACGCAGTACCGGAAACGCCCGCGCCCGCCACGGCTCCACGGTGATATCGCTGGCGTTGTCGAAATGCCGCATGTAGAGCTGGCAGGCGGTGGTGCCCGGCAGGGGGCCGTGGGGGTCCCCGTTGATCACCATCGCGCAGGAACCGCAGATGCCCTCACGGCAGTCGTGGTCGAATGCGATCGGGGCCTCGCCACGACCGA
>JAGRHB010000120.1:839-3368 GCA_020445245.1 Gammaproteobacteria bacterium | reverse complement strand
AGGTAGGTTACGAAAGCACCGACCTCGGCCGCACCATGCTGGCGCCAGATGTGCAAGGTGAACTCCATTTAGCGATAGTCCCTCTCGGCCGGCTGCAGATGCTCGAAGTGCAGTGGTTCGACGGCGCGCTGCGGTGCGACGCGGTCGCCGCGGAAACCCCAGACGGCGACATGTGCGAACGCGTCGTCGTTGCGCCTTGGTTCGCCGTCGGCGGTCTGGTGCTCGGTGCGGAAATGGGCGCCACAGGATTCCTCGCGCTCGAGAGCGTCCCGGACCATGACCTCGGCGAATTCCAGGTAGTCGGCGACCCTTCCTGCCTTCTCCAGCACGACATTGAACTCCGCGCTGCCTCCACAGACGCAGATACCCGACCAGAACTCCTCACGCAGCGCGGGGATCTCTGCGAGCGCCTGTTGCAGGCCGGTGCGGCTGCGTGACATGCCGCAGTGCTCCCACATCAGTTCGCCCAGCCGGCGGTGGAAGGTCTCCACCGGGGTGCGTCCGCCGACCGCCACCAGACGTGCCAGGCGGGCCTCGACAGCCGCCTGTGCCTCGGCGCCGGCGGCCGCGCCGTGCCCAGTGCCGAGTGGCGGCCGCGCGGCGAGGAAATGGCCCAGGGTCTGCGGCAGGATGAAATAGCCGTCGGCGAGGCCCTGCATCAGCGCGCTGGCACCCAGCCGGTTGGCGCCATGATCGGAGAAATTGGCCTCGCCGATCGCGAACAGCCCGGGCACACTGGTCATCAGGTCGTAGTCGACCCACAGCCCTCCCATGCTGTAGTGCGCCGCCGGGTAGATTCGCATCGGGGTCTGCCAGGGGTCCTCACCGGTGATGCGCTGGTACATCTCGAACAGATTGCCGTAACGGTCGTTGATCGCCCGCCGCCCCAGGCGCCCGATCGCCTCGGCGAAGTCCAGATAGACGCCATGCCCGGTTGGGCCGACACCGCGCCCCTGGTCGCACACCGCCTTGGCGGCGCGCGACGAGATATCGCGTGGGCTGAGGTTGCCGTAGGCCGGGTACATGCGTTCGAGGAAGTAGTCGCGCTCGGCCTCCGGGATATCAGCCGGCCGTCGATCCTCGTGCGTGGCCCGGGGCACCCAGATCCGGCCATCGTTGCGCAGCGACTCAGACATCAGGGTCAGCTTGGACTGGTGGTCTTCAACTGCCGGGATGCAGGTCGGGTGGATCTGAGTGAACCCCGGGTTGGCGAACCAGGCGCCACGCCGATAGGCACGAAAGGTGGCGGTGACATTGCTGGCCAGTGCATTGGTCGACAGGTAGTAGATGTTGCTGTATCCGCCGCTCGCCAGAACCACCGCATCGGCGCCGTGGTGCGCGATGCGGCCATCGGTCAGGCGGCGACTGATGATGCCGGTGGCCCGGCCGTCCCCGACCACCAGGTCCAGCATCTCGGTGCGCGTGTGCAGTCGCACGTTGCCACTGTGGATCTGGCGGCTCAGGGCCCCGTAGGCGCCGAGCAGCAGCTGCTGGCCTGTCTGGCCACGGGCATAGAACGTTCGTGCGACCTGGGCGCCGCCGAATGAGCGGTTGTCCAGGTAGCCGGCATAGTCGCGTGCGAACGGGATGCCCTGGGCGACACAGTGGTCGATAATCTGGTTGCTGATCTCGGCCAGGCGGTAGACGTTGGCCTCGCGCGAACGGTAGTCGCCGCCCTTGAGCGTGTCGCGGAACAGGCGTTCGACACTGTCGCCGTCGTTGCGGTAGTTCTTGGCGGCATTGATGCCACCCTGCGCGGCCACCGAGTGGGCACGCCGCGGACTGTCGTGAAAGGTGAAGCAATCGACCTGGTAACCCAGTTCCGCGAGGCTGGCGGCTGCCGCCGCGCCGGCGAGGCCGCTGCCGACGACAATCACCCGGTAGCGCCTCTTGTTGGTCGGGCTGACCAGCCTGACCTCGGCGCGATGGCGCTGCCATTTGTCCACCAGAGGGCCGTCCGGGATGCGCGGATCGAATGTCGGGATGTCCATGTCAGCTGCTGCCGGTGAGAAAGCCGCTGATCACCAGCAGCGGGATTGCCGCAAAGCTGCCGACGATCAGCAGGGTCAGCAGCGGGGCCAGCACAGTGATCAGCGTCTGGTAGCTGTCATGATTGAAGCCGAGGGTCTGAAACATGCCCTCGATCGCGTGCACGAGATGCAGGCCGAGCAGGCCCATAGCGCCCAGATAGACGGTGACGATCAGCGGCTGGCTGAATCCCGCGACCAGCATGCCGTACACATCGATACGGCCGGCGTCATCGAGCACGGGAATGCCGCTTTGCCCGACCACACGCGCCGTCAGGTGCAGCAGGTGGAACACCAGGAAGGCCAGCAACAGCAGGCCGCTGAACACCATCAGGCGTCCCGGCAGGCGCGCTCCGAGGCGCGCGATGTGCCGGTAGGGGACCGGTCTGGCGGCACGGTTGGCGCGTGCCAGGCGCACCGCGGTGAGGATATGCACAGTGAACAGGCCGAGCAGGCCGAGGCGAAATCCCCACAGCAGGGGGTGACCCTGCAGCCAGTCGGC
>JAGRHB010000120.1:0-829 GCA_020445245.1 Gammaproteobacteria bacterium | reverse complement strand
TAGCCATTGAGCGCATCGGGGCCTTTCAGGATCAGCAGGTTGCCGGCGGCGTGGACGACCAGGAAGCCGAGCAGCAGGACGCCGCTGGCGGCGACCACCAGTTTGCGGCCTATCGATGTACGAAAGAGACGAACCAGCCGATTCACGTTTTCGGTATTGCGCCGTGGTTGCCTTAATGGAAGCCACCTTACCGTAAGCTGCGCCCGACCCGCCTGTCGAGGGTCAACTGCGGGCGGATGCGCCGTCTAGCCAGCGCGCAGCAACTCCCCGCTGAGGGCGTCGCGGATCGGTGTCGGCCGGCGCAGGCCGCCGGTGGCGCCGCTGAGCACCAGGTCGATCCCCGGGCAGCGCAGGCGCGCCTGCAGGGCTGAGCGAGCTGGCGGCCGACCACTGGCGTTGGCGCTGGTCGAGACTATGGGGGCACCGAAGGCACCGCACAGCGCCGCTGCCAGTGGGTGAGCGGTGACACGCACCGCGATCGAGCTGTGCCGGCCACGCAACCAGGTCGGCGTGGCGGGGTTGGCCGGCAGTAACCAGGTCGCCGGTCCCGGCCATGTCTGCTCCAGGCGTGCACGTATTGCGTCCGTGACTGGCAGGATGAACGGGGCGAGCTGTTCGAAGCGGTTGGCAATCAGGATCAGACCCTTTTCCACGGGCCGCTGCTTGAGTGCCAGCAGTCGATGTACCGCGTCGCCGTTGAGCGGGTCGCAGCCGAGACCGAACACCGCCTCGGTCGGGTAGGCGATGACACCGCCGTCGCGCAGGATGCGGGTTGCCCGGTGCAGCGCGAATCGGTTCAGTGTCGCTGCCATGAGCCCCCGCCGGCCAA
>JAGRHB010000011.1 GCA_020445245.1 Gammaproteobacteria bacterium | reverse complement strand
ATTGGACCTCGCCAGGTTGGGGAAACTGGTCGGCAGGTCATTTTCGCCGCTGCCGAAACTGGACGTGACCCTCGACCTCTCACGCGACGCGCGCGGCTGGCAGGTGAACAACCTCGCTGCCGTTGCCGGTAAGAGCGATCTGGCCGGCGAGCTGCGATGGCTCACCGCATCGGGCGGGCCAAAATTGACCGCCACGCTTGTGGCGCAAACCATCGACCTGACGGAGTTGATCCCGCTGTCCGACATGGAAACAACGGGTGATACAGCTCAGGCTGCGGTCTCCTGGGAGCCTTTGCTGGACGCGCTTGGCGAGGTCGACGGCGAAGTTCAGGTCCGGGCCGGCCAGGTCGTTGCCTGGGACATGGTGCTTGCGGATGCACGGGTCGACGGCCGACTGGATGCCGGTGTTCTGTCACTGAAGCCGATCAAGGCAAGCCTCTCCGGCGGTGGACGTGCTGAGGGTCACCTCGAACTGCATGCAGGTGCGCAGCCCCCGGCCTGGGACCTCGTGCTCAGCTTGCGCGGGCTGCCGGCGGGTGCGTTGCTGGGGCCCAAGCGGGCTTCGCTGATCGATGCGCCCGTTGATCTCGACCTGGATCTGCAAGCGAAAGGCGCATCCGTGCATCGGGCAGTTCAGAACCTTGCCGGCGATGCACGGATTGCGGTCGGCCCTGGGCGGGCACGTATCGGGCGGATCGACACCATGGTCGGGGGGATCAGTACACTCACCGGCCAGTTGTTGGCGAAGGGTAGTGACGAGGCCCAGCTGAACTGCGCGATCGCCAATTTCACGATCCTGCAGGGCATGGCTACCGCGGATGTGCTGCTGATCGACAGCGCCGTCTCCACGGTCCGGGGCGACGGGCGCGTCGACCTCGTCACGCAAGACCTCGACCTGACCTTCACGCCCCATGCGAAGAGCCCCACCCTGAGTATCGCGGTGCCGGTCCATGTGCGTGGCCCTATGCGCCAACCCGAATTCACTGCGGACCGCAGGGCCAGCTTGACTAAACTGCTCGGTGTCGCCGGACTGTTTGTCTACCCTCCAGCGGCTTTGTTGGCCTTGGGCGACCTGGGTGGTTCAGGTAATGCGTGTATCGAGCTGATGCGGGAAAACGCCGCCCCCCAGGGTGAGGGTAGTGGTGATTCATCGGGGCGGCAGGAGGAAGAGGGCGGTGTCATGGAAGGCATCAGTCGTGGACTGAAGAGACTGTTCGGCCATTAGGTGTCTGTGTTGAGTGCATCACGCAACTGCGTGCCTCGCCCACCCGACACCATCGTGAAGGCTCTTGGGGTCTGTTGATGCGGTTCAACTTGCGGAAATTGCTGTGGGCAGTGACATCGGGAAGCGTCAGTGCCGTGTTTGTGCTGATCGTGGTCTTCGTGATCTACCTCGATCGCCGTACCGATCTGCAGGTCTGGCACCTGGTGGAACTCGATGAGGAATATACCGCCGACGCCGATGTGACGACTTTCGATGAGTACCTGGCCCTGGAGGATCGACTGTTTCAGCAGCTCGACCGGTTGGTCTACGCCGCCGTGCCGCCGGTGAAGGGACAGGCGATAAATCGTTACAGCCGCGGCAGCCTGTCCGACCCGCAGCGCTGGTCGCCCAACTGGAACCGCAGCTTCGTGCTGCCCAAGGAGTCACCGAAGGCAGCGGTCCTGTTGGTGCACGGCATGTCGGATTCGCCCTACAGCCTGCGTGCGCTGGGCGAGCAGCTGAACAACGCGGGTGCTTATGTGCTCGGGCTGCGTTTGCCGGGCCATGGCACAGCGCCTGCCGGGCTGGTCGAGGTGACTTGGAAGGACATGGATGGCGCAGTGCGTCTGGCTGTCCGTCATCTCGCGCAGCATGCCGGCGGCCGGCCTCTCTATGTCGTCGGCTATTCGACCGGGGCGGCACTGGCGGTCAATTATGCGTTGGAGACGCTTGGCGACCCGGCGTTGCCAGGGGTCGACCGCATTGCCGTTCTCTCGCCGGCGATCGGCGTGACGTCAGCCGCGGCGCTTGCTGTGTGGCAGGCGCGGCTGGGGCACCTGTTGGGTCTCGAAAAGCTCGCCTGGAACGATATCCAACCGGAGTACGATCCTTTCAAGTACGGTTCGTTTGCAGTCAACGCCGGGGACGTGGTGTACCGTCTGACCAGCGAGATCCAGCGCCGCATCACCGTGCTGCAGGGACAAGGCAGACTCGGGGATTTTCCACCGATTCTCGCTTTCTCCTCGGTGGTAGACGCGACGGTCTCCACCGCCGCCCTGGTCAAGGGGCTGTTCGCGCGTCTGCCCACCGGCGGGCACGAACTGGTGCTTTTCGATATCAACCGCAGGGCAGAGATAGAGCCGATCCTGGGGTGGAACCCTTCTGCGATCGTCAGTGCGTTGCAGCAGAATCCGGGCCGTGCCTATACCCTCAGCATCGTTACCAACAAGGACCCCCATAGCCGGCAGGTGGTGGTACACCGCTTGGCACCTGGAGGTACGGGGGCGGAGAACGCGACGCTTGGTCTGTGCTGGCCGAAGGACATCTACTCCCTGGCACACTTGGCCCTGCCGTTTTCGCCGCTCGATCCTTTGTACGGTGGCCACCCCGAGCAGCCGAGCCCCGGGATCCAGCTGGGTGAGATCGCCCTGCGCGGCGAGCGCGGGGTGTTGCAGATAGGTGCTGGCGACATGTTGCGCCTGCGCTGGAACCCCTTTTATCCCTTTGTACAGCGGCGGCTGCTGCAGTTTTTCGGGCTCGATGGTCAGCATCCTGCTGATCACGCATTCGGGGACGTATCGCCACCAGTTCGCTGAACACTTTCTTTGAGGTGATGGTGCGCGCTGGCTCATCACTGCTCTGTACGTCCGATCCTTGTGCAGTGCGGTTATACGGCGGAATTCGGTGCCGGGCAATGCGAGGTCACACCTCACCTCCTGGCCGCCGGACTGGACGGGGCCGCCGGCATATGCGGTGTCGAGGCCGAACTCGATATGCCGTTCAACGACATCCTGGAGAACCGGGACGCTGGGTTCATGGGGCTAACAACGGCGCGGAAAGGGCCCTGGGCCTTCGAAGTCGAGGTTGCGGATTTTGCGCTCGACGGCGAAGGCGCGAAATCCATTGCCGGTCCCATTGAGAGCGTGTCGGTCGACGGTGCACTCGAGCCTCCTAGCGAGAGGACCGTTTACCGGGGGTTCGACCGGCTATCGCATGCTTGACGATGCCACCAAGGTGGACCTGGTCGGTGCGGTGCGCTATACAAAGCTGGCCACCGATACAGTTGTCAGGATCGCATCGGTACCGGTCATAGTCTTCCCCGGTGGAGCGACGAGTGCCGAGGGCTCGGACAGTTGGGTTGATGCAGTGGTCGGCGCACGTGCGTTGTACCCGGACTCCGGCAGTTTGGTACTGCTCGGTTATTCTGACGTCGGTGGCTCTGATCTGACCTGCGAGTTGATTGGCGGTGTGAACTGGAACTTCAGCAAAGGTTGCACCGCGATATTCGGTTACAGGTGAATTTGCTGGGACTACACAGACGGCGGCACTGTCTGGACCATGGCAGCGAGCGGGCACTGTCGGGGTCTGGGTATCTGATTCTGACCACGCGGCCATAAGGTCTGCCGCACCAAGGAGAACAGGGAGTGACACTGATGAAGATCCATGAACAGTCGGTCAAGCCATTCTTGCTGGCGGCCGGTCTCGTACTGGCACTGGCAGCCTCGATACCGGTATCGGCAGCGGAACAGGTAGACTCTTTGAACCGCGAGGTGCTGCCGATACTCGAGCCCAAGCGGCCGCTCTACAGTGAGCTCGATGTGCGGGATGCGAAGGCTCCCCCGCCGTTTGACGTCAAGGCGCCTGTCGGTGCACCAAATGTGTTGATCGTGCTGGTCGATGACCTGGGCTTTGCCGGTACGAGCACCTTCGGCGGTCCTGTGACCACGCCCACCTTCGACCAGATTGCCAGCCAGGGGCTGCATTACAACAACTTCCACACCACAGCCGTCTGTTCGCCGACGCGTACAGCACTGAAAAGTGGGCGCAACCATCACGTCAACAATATGGGCTCGATCATCGAGACCGGCACAGCGTTTCCCGGCAACACCGGCCGGATACCCGAGGATGTCGCTCCGCTGGCCGAGATACTGCGCCTGAACGGCTACAGCACTGCGGCGTTCGGCAAGTGGCACGAGCTGGCCGCTTGGGAGGCGAGTGTCGCCGGTCCGTTCGACCGCTGGCCGACGCGCCAGGGATTCGACAAGTTTTACGGCTTCCTTGGCGGCGAGACCAATCAGTGGGCACCTTTCATCTATGACGGCGTGCACACGGTGGAACTGCCGGATGATCCGAATTACCACTTCCTGACCGACATGACCAACCAGACGGCCGCTTGGATCCGATTCCAGAAGGCGTTGGCGCCCGAGAAACCGTTCTTCGTCTACTATGCGCCGGGCGCAACGCATGCCCCGCACCATGTGCCAAAAGATTGGATTGCGCGATGGAAGGGCAAGTTCGACCAGGGCTGGGACAAGCTACGGGAGGAGATCCTGTCGCGCCAGATCGAGCGAGGTGTCGTGCCCAATGGCACCGAACTGGCGCCCAAGCCGGAGGCGATTCCGGACTGGGACAAGCTCTCCGCAGATGAGAAGCGTCTGTTTGCCCGCCAGGCCGAGGTATTTGCAGCTTATGTCGAGATGACCGACCACGAGATTGGCCGAGTCATCCAGGCCATTGAGGCGACCGGCCAGCTCGACAATACACTGGTGTTCTTCGTATACGGAGACAACGGCACCAGCGCCGAGGGCGGACGCAACGGCATGTTCAGCGAGATGACCTATTTCAATGGCGTCCACGAGAAGGTCGAGGACATGCTCAAGCACCTGGATCAGTGGGGCGGGCCCGAGACCTACCCGCACATGGCGGCGGGCTGGGCGGTAGCGTTCGATACGCCCTATCAATGGACCAAACAGGTGGGCTCGGACTTCGGCGGCACCAAGGTTGGAATGGCCGTCCACTGGCCGAAGGGCATCAAGGCCAGGGGCGGGCTTCGCAACCAGTTCCACCATGTGATCGACGTGGCGCCGACCGTGCTCGAAGCCGCCGGTCTACCAGAGCCTCGGGTGGTAAACGGCGTGCCGCAGCGTCCAATGGATGGCATCAGCATGGCCTACTCGTTCAACGATGCCACGGCCAGGGACCAGCATACCACTCAGTACTTCGAGATGTTCGGCAACCGCGCGATGTATCGCGATGGCTGGCTGGCCAGAACGATTCACAGGGCACCTTGGGAACCCAAGCCGCGTCGACCGCTGGCTGACGACATATGGGAACTGTATGACACACGCAGCGACTTCAGCCTGACCAACGACCTGGCGGCAAAATACCCGGAGAAGCTCGCCGAGTTGCAGGCACTGTTCCTGTACGAGGCCGAGATGAACCACGTATTGCCGATCGACGACCGCGTGTTCGAACGCATCGTGGCGGCAAACGTGGGCCGTCCTGAGCTGCTGGTGGGGCGTAACTCGCTGACGCTGGCGGACGGTATGACCGGCATGACCGAGAACGTATTCCTCAGCCTGAAGAACAGGTCCAATACGGTTACGGCCGAAGTGGAGGTGCCTGAAGGCACCCCGGCGCACGGGATCATCATCGCACAAGGGGGGCGCTTCGGTGGCTGGGCGCTGTACGTCAAGGATGGCAAGCCCGCCTACGACTACAACTTCCTCGGCATGCAGCGATTTACGATCGCCGCCGACGAGGCACTCAAGCCCGGCAAGTCGACGATCCGCTTCGACTTCACCTACGATGGCGGCGGTCTCGGCAAGGGTGGATCGGGCACCCTCTACGTCAACGACCGCAAGGTGGGTGAGGGGCGGATCGAGCACACGCAGCCAGCGATCTTCTCGGCCGATGAGACCACCGACGTGGGCATTGACCTGGCGACACCTGTGGTCGAGGCGATCGGCGCAGAGCGCAGATCACGGTTCACCGGACATATCCCGAGTGTGACCGTCGAGGTGAAATGATCGGGCATCGCCTTGATGACCGCCGAGTTGCCGGAGTGGCCGCTTCGACCACTCCGGCAGCCGGGTAAGTATGAGGCAGTCCTGTCCGGTGTCTTCAGTAGCGGAACGCGATGAGCCAATCTCTCGAACGAGTCAAAAAGGAAATCACGGCGCTCATACCGCCAACCATGTTCTTTTTCATCGCGCTGCACCTTGTTGTTTTCGTGCGCGTCCTGATGCTGAAGGGGAGTGGAATCACGCTCGAAACTTCCACGTCGGTCACGATTGCGGCATTGGTGCTTGGCAAGGCGGTCCTGATCGCCGATCTACTGCCGTTCATCAATCGCTTTCCCGATAAACCCCTCGTTTACAACGTCATCTGGAAGACCACCCTCTATTTCCTGATCGCGATGCTTTTCCATTATGTCGAACGGCTGATTGACCATTGGAGGGATGGCGGTGGTTTTGTCGGTGCCAACGAGCAACTGCTCGCCGAGATTGTGTGGCCGCATTTCTGGGCGATCCAGATTTTTCTGCTGGTTTTGATTCTCAACTACTGCATCGCACGCGAGTTCGTGCGCGCGGTGGGCGGCGGCGTGGTGCGTCGGATGTTTTTCGGACCACTGAATCCGAAGCGCAACCCATAGTTCAGATACCCTCAGCATCGTTACCAACGAGGCCCCCCATAGCCGGCAGGTGGTGGCACACCGCTTGGCACCCGGAGGTACGGGGGCGGAGAACGCGACGCTTGGTCTGTGCTGGCCGAAGGACATCTACTCCCTGGCACACCTGGCACTGCCGTTTTCGCCACTCGATCCCTCTGCTGATCGCGCATTCGGGGGCGTCCCACCGACCCAATAGGTTCTGACCCGCGAATTGATTCATCTCAAGTCGCGCCGACGGCGATTGTGTTTCACTGCGCCGTGCGTGTATCCCCGCGAATTCCGGGGATCGTCTCTATGCTCCGCACGACGGACGTGGACAGACTGCACGCATTGCCGTTTGCGATGTGCCGGGTTGGCTACCGGCCGTTCTCGTAGTAGTAGCGGATGTGTCTTCAGAGCCAGCTATTTGACGAGAACAATAATGTCCAAGAATACGTCCGCGTCGCTCACTGGGTTTCTGTTTGTCCTTCTGTGTCTGTTCGGGTCGCTTGCCGCGTACGCGACTCAGCACAGCGCCACCGGCGTCGCAGCACCCAGCAATATCCCGGGGGCTGAAGGTGAAGAACTCCCCTTTACCTTCGATCCGAAGACCGGCAAGCGCATCATTCCCGACTCGCGTTGTCTGGACTGCCACGGTGACGAGAAGCAGAAGACCGATGTGCGCGACGATGGCACACCGGTCAGGATCTTTGTCGAGCACGCACAGCTGACGGCCAGTGTCCACGGCGATCGCAGCTGCACCGACTGCCATACGACCATCGAGCGGGTTCCCCATCGCAAGGCACCGCATGTGGCGGTCAGTTGCGTGGATTGCCATCGTGACACCTGGGAAAAGTTCAAGGACGACCCGGAAGGAAAGCACGAACGTCTCGAGGTGGTACTCGAGCAGATAGACAGCTACATGGACTCCGTGCATGCGCTGCCGAACAAGCAGGACCAGTCACGCACCAATGCCACGTGCTACGACTGCCACGAGGCCCACAACGTGGGTGAGCTGGGCAGCATCCAGCGCAAGGAGAAGCGGCTGAAGAACCCGGAGGTTTGCGGTCGCTGCCACGAGAAGCAACTCGAGGAATACCGCGAATCGGATCATGGCAAGGCGGTCCTGGAGAAAGGTGACAGCGATTCGGCGGTCTGCTCGGACTGCCATACCACCCACAAGATCGCTTCACCTGAAAAAGACACCGTCAAGCTGACGATTACCAGGAACTGCGGTAATTGCCACGAGGATGCCCAGCGCACCTACTTCGCTTCCTATCATGGCCAGGTCCATCGTCTCGGTTACACCAACACCGCCAAGTGTTACGACTGCCATGGCAGCCACAAGATCAAGGGTGAGGACGACCCGACATCCGAGATCCATGCCAACAACCGGCTGGAGAACTGCCGCACCTGTCACGAAGATGCAAACGACAACTTCCTGAGCTTCTGGCCACATGGCGACGCCGACGACAGGGAGAACTACCCGGGCCTGTGGTTCTTCAAGATCTTCATGCAACTGCTGATCTTCTCGGTCATGGCGTTCTTCTGGATTCACGTGCTGATGTGGCTCTATCGCGAGGTGATGGATCGCATCCAGGGCAAGGGATTCATCGAGGATCTGGACCACCCGGAAGTCGTCTATTTCCGCCGCTTCCCAACGGTATGGACCTGGATCCACGCGCTGTTCGCCATATCCACCATGGTCCTGATCCTCACGGGTACCACGCTGCTGTTCTCCCATACCGCATGGGCCAAGGCAGTCGTGGTGTTCCTCGGTGGCACGGAGATGGAGGGAATCATCCATCGCACTGCGGCCGTCATCTGGCTGGGTATCTTCACCGCCCACCTGGCGATTGCGATCAACAACATCTGGACCAAGCGTGCCACGTTCGAGTGGTTCGGCAGCACTTCCATGCTGCCCAACTGGAAGGACTGGGACGACCTGAAGGGGATGTTCAGGTGGTTTGTCGGCCGTGGCGAGCGCCCGGAGTTCAACCACTGGACCTACTGGCAGAAGTTCGACTATTGGGCGCCGTTCTGGGGTGCGGGTGTGATCGGTTCGTCCGGCATCATGCTGTTCGCGCCGGAGGCGACAGCCACCGTGCTGCCGGGCTGGATGTTCAACATTGCCACCGTGGTACATGCCGAGGAGGCCCTGCTGGCGGCGATCTTCCTGAACTCGGTGCACTTCTTCAACGTGCACTTCCGTCCGGAACGCTTCCCGATGAGCACCACCATCTTCACCGGTGCGATCCCCATGGAGGAGTTCAAGCATGATCACCGCATGGAGTATGACCGGCTCGTGGCCGAGGGGACTCTGGACAAGCACCTGGTCAAGCGCCCCTCGCGGCGCGCCGATCTGGCAGCCTCGTTTATCACCACCGTGCTGATCGTGGCAGGACTCACACTGTTGACGCTGGTGCTGTACGGCGTCGTGACCATGCCTAACTGATCATGAAGAGAGACGACACCATGAAAAAAACCGTTCGCCATCTTCTTCTGGCCCTGATCGCGACCTTCTCCACTGCCCAGGCGGCTGGGCCGACGGCGCAGGCACTGGCTTTCACCTGCGCCGGCTGCCATGGCACGGACGGCTCCAGTGTGGGGCCTTCCAGCCCGACGATCGCCGGCATGGACCCTGACGTGTTCGTGGACGCCATGCTCGATTACAAGAATGAAAAGCGCAGTTCGACCATCATGAAACGTATTGCGCTTGGCTATACCGATGAGCAGATCCGCGAGATGGGTTTCTTCTTCTACCAACAGCAGCCGCGCACCAAGCCGCAGAAGACCGATCCCGAATTGGTCGCTCTCGGCAAGTCGCTGCATGACTCGCATTGCGAGAAGTGTCACGAGGAGGGCGGACGCCCGGGTGATGCCGGCACGCTGGCCGGCCAGTGGATGCCGTACCTCGAGCACGCGATGAGCGATTACCTCAACGATCAGCGGCGCTGGCCACGCAAGATGGAGCGCAAGGTCAAAGAGGCGGTCAAGGCCGAGGGCGAGCGCGCCATTCCGGCACTGATCCAGTACTACGGCAGCCAGAACTAACAACCGAGGAAACAAACCATGAACCGCATCAATCGACGCGACTTTCTGCGCCTGGCTGGCGGGTCCACCCTGGCCGCCGGTGCTTTCGGTTTCCCCGGGCTGCTGCTCGCCAATACGCGCAAGGTCGTGGTTGTCGGCGGCGGTGTTGGTGGTTGCACCGCGGCCAAGTATCTGCGCAAGCTGGATCCGACCCTGGATGTCACGCTGGTCGAGGCCAAGAGCCATTACACCTCGTGTTTCATGAGCAACGAGGTGCTCAGCGGCGACCGCACCATCGAATCCATCACCTTCAGCTATGCCGACCTCCGGGACAAGTACGGGGTGAATGTCATTATCGACAGCGCTGTCGGCATCGATCCGGTTGCCAGAGAGGTGCGGACCGCGGATGGCGCTCGCCTGGCTTACGACGCGTGTGTCGTGTCGCCCGGGGTGGATTTCAAGTGGGAGGCGATCGAGGGCTACGACGCTCAGGTTGCCGAGACGATTCCCCATGCCTGGTTTGCGGGGCCGCAGACAGTGACCTTGCGAAACCAGTTGCTGGCGATGCCCGACGGGGGAAAGGTCGTTATCGTGGCGCCGCCGAATCCGTTCAAGTGCCCGCCGGGTCCTTACGAACGGGCCTCGCAGATAGCGATGTACTGCAAGCATCACAAACCGAAGTCGAAAATCCTGATCCTCGATCCAAAGGCCAAGTTTTCCAAGGCCGGGTTGTTCAAGCAGGGTTGGGCCCAACACTATGGATTTGAAACCGACGACGCCATGATCGAATGGGTCGGCAAGGAACAGGGTGGTACGGTCAGCGCGTTGGATCCATCTTCCGGCACGGTGAAAGCCGAAGCGGGTGATTTCCACGGTGACGTCATCAATATCATCCCGCCGCAGAAAGCGGGCAAGATCGCCCATATCGCCGATCTGGTTGACGGTGACTGGTGCCCGGTCGACAAACGCACCTTCGAGTCCGAACGTCACCCCGGTATCTATGTGCTCGGCGACGCTTCCTCCGCGGCCAAGATGCCCAAGTCGGCCTATGCCGCCAACTCACAGGCCAAGGTGGCAGTGGCGGCAATCCTGGCGCGTTTCGCCGGCCAGCAGCCGGGTGAGCCAACCTACGTCAACACCTGCTACAGCATCATTGCCGAGGAGCACGGCATTTCCGTCGCGGCGGTCTACCGGCTCAGTGAGGACGGCAAGGTGATCACCACGATCGAAGGGTCAGGTGGACTGTCGCCGATGGATGCCAGCGCCGAGCATCGCAAGCGCGAGGTGACTTACGCACACAGCTGGTTCAAGAACGTCATCGACGACATGATGCAGTAGCTTCGTTCCTCCTGGCGGGTTGTAAATCCATTAAAGACTGCTAATATACTGATTCATCGGTGCGGTACGCCCTTTGACCGGAGATGACGAGGACTCAAGCCGGGCGCCCCGAGGCCGATGTTTCATGTGTAGTCGCAATCCAACCGGAGGTTGTCATGAGCTGGTTGACAGCAGTTCTTTTCGTCGCGGCGGGCACCATTGCCACGCTCCTTGGTCTGGCCCTCATGGCGGTGATCACCCTGCTGGTCAGGGGTGCCGTGGTGCAGGTGTACCAAGCCGTGGCACGCTGGGCGGGCATGCCCCGACTCGTCAACCCGGGCTGATCCAGCCGCGCTGAATCGCCGGGCCCGGTGTTCACCGGGCCTGACGATCGCTTGGTCGTCCAGCTGGCATTGCGGCCTGGACGGACCATCTGTTCGCGTTTCACCGACCGGGGCAGGTTAAGCTCGTCACTGGTCTCGAATCGGTGGATCGCGAGAACGATATGCCCGAACAGCAGCCCCTGCGCGTCCTCAAAGCGCAGTCGCAGTGCATCATCGTCGGGCAGGATGCCGCTGCTGGATAGGCCGATCATCGCGCTGCTGGCGGGCGGCCACGTCCTTCTGGAGAGTCCGCCGGGGCTGGCAAAGACGACGGCGGTCCATGCGTCGGCTGCCTGAGCTGTTCATGGTATTGGCCACCCAGAATCCGCTGGAACAGTCGGGTACCTATCCGCTGCCGGATGCCCAACTCGATCGCTTCCTGTTCAAGATCGTACTCGACTACCCCGGCCTGTCCGAAGAGATCGAGATCACCCGGCGGGTGCGTCCCCGCGCAGTGCAGGCGCGGCTGCCGCTGATGTGGCGGGTTCCGCAGCCCTTCGCGTACGTGCTGCTGGCGATCGCTTCAGGGTGCAGCCGATGTGCACGCCATTCGCAGACTGCTGCTCGATTCCGGTGGCCATGTCTCGCTCAGCGCCTGGGCAGCAGCACAGCCTGACGGCGCCGCAGTGGACCTTGCGGAACAGATCAATGCCGCCTGCTTCTCGCCACGGGGATCACGGGATGTTGCCACACTCAGGGAGGCGCTCAGGGTGGTGCAGCCTGTCTGATGCGCAGCCATTGCTCAGCCGCGGCAGTCTGCCGGAATCTGTACATTGGCACTCCGATCAGGTGTCGCGCTCGACCGGTAACCCGGCGAGCTGCCACTCGGGAAAACCATCCTGCAGACGACGCGCCTCAAAGCCCTTGGCCCGCAGGCGTGCCACGGCCTCGAAGGCCAGTATGCAGTGCGGACCCCGGCAATAGGCCACGACTTCTTTTTCCCGGTCCAGGTCCCGCAGCTGCCTTTCGAGACTCGCGAGCGGGATGCTGATGGCGCCTGGCAGGTGGCCGGCGGCAAACTCTTCTTCGGGACGCACGTCGATCACCGTGACCAGTCCCTGGCGGGCCCGCTTCAGCAACTCCCTGGCAGGTATGGGCTCGAGATCGTCCTTGACCGTCAGGTAACGACTGACAAGCTGTTCCACCTCGGCAAGCTGGCGTTCGGCGACATCACGCAATTTGTCCACCAGTGCCACGACGTCGTTGTCGCTGAGGCTGTAGTAGACCGTCACACCTTCCTTGCGCGCCGTCACGAGTCCAGCCTGGCGCAGCTGCTGCAGGTGCTGCGAGGTGTTGGCGACCGACAGTCCCGAGACCCTGGCCAGCGCATCGACGCTGCGCTCGCCCTGGGCGAGGAATTCGAGCAGTTCGAGCCGGTTGGCGCTGGCGAGTGCCTTGCCGACGCGCGCGAACTGGGAGAACAATGCCTGTTTGAAGCCTGTCCTTCCGGTTGTCTTGGCGACTGTTTTGGCCACGTCACAGTTTCCTCTTCTGTGAGTTGTCAATTAAACAATTGAGTATATGCATTCCCGCGGGGATTGCTGCGTGACGTGCTGCCGTAGGCGCTTTGTCTCGGATTGGTGGCGGAGGCGGGGCAGGCGCAGCTTGACAATCCAGCGTCAGATGGCCACGCTTATTCAATCAATAAGTTGAATAATTGAGATGGAGCGCGTCGTCGAGACGTATTCGGGAAGGTGACAATTTTTGAGTGGAATGACTGGCTGCTGACCCATGAGCCGGTGGTGCGCCTGGTGTTCTTTGCCGGGATCTTCATGCTGGTCGCGTTTTTCGAATGGGTGGCGCCGCGTCGAGCGCCGACCGTTTCCAAGGTGATGCGCTGGGGCAACAACATCGGCCTGGCAATTCTGAACACCGCGCTGTTGCGGCTGCTGTTCCCTGCCGCGGCGGTTGGCATGGCTGCTTTTGCCGCCGAGCACGGCTGGGGACTGTTGAACTACGTCGAGCTCCCGTTCTGGGTGGCGACCCTGGTCGCGGTGATCGCGCTGGATTTCGTGATCTGGCTGCAGCACGTAATGGTGCACGCAATCCCGGTGTTGTGGCGGCTGCACCGCGTACATCATGCCGACCCGGACTACGACGTCACCACGGGGGCGCGCTTCCACCCGATCGAGATCATCCTGTCGATGCTGATCAAGTTCGCGACCATCGCGGTGCTCGGTCCGCCAGTGGTGGCGGTCATCCTGTTCGAGGTGCTTCTCAACGCGACGGCGATGTTCAATCACGGCAACGTGCGCCTGCCCGCTGAAGTCGATCGCGTGCTGCGCTGGTTCATCGTCACTCCCGACATGCACCGCGTACATCACTCGGTGGAGGACGACGAGACCAACTCCAATTTTGGGTTCAGCCTGCCCTGGTGGGACCATCTGTTCGGCACCTACCGCGCACAGCCACGTGGCGGTCACGAAGGGATGACCATCGGTATCCATGGCTATCGTGAACCGCGCGACGTGAGCTGGCTGAGCGGGCTGCTGGTGCTGCCCTGGCGCGGCGCGATCAGCGGCTACGTGATCAACCGCCGATCGTGGCCGGGACCGGATGATGGGCATGAATAGGGGCCTCATCCGTGCACTGTCGCTGGCGTTTCTGGCCGGCGGTACTGCAGTGGCGTTCACCTATCGCAACGAACTGGATGCGGCAGCACTGGCGACATGGGTGGCGGGAGCGGGGGCTGTTGCCCCGCTGTTGTTCATCATGCTGTATGCCTTGGCTACGGTGCTGTTCCTGCCAGGATCGGTATTGACGCTGGCCGGTGGCGCCTTGTTCGGGCCCTTGTGGGGGACACTGTACAGCCTGACAGGTGCGACGCTCGGCGCGGTATCGGCCTTTCTGATAGCGCGCCACCTGGCGGCGGGCTGGGTGCAGACCAGGGTCGAAAGCGGTACCGGCGGGCGTTTCGCTCGCCTGGTCAGCGGCGTCGAGGCCGAAGGCTGGCGCTTCGTCGCTTTCACCCGGCTGGTGCCGTTGTTTCCATTCAATCTGCTGAATTATGCGCTGGGTCTGACCCGCATCCCGCTGCCGCACTATCTGATTGCAAGCTTTGTCTTCATGTCGCCTGGTACATTCGCCTACGCCTACCTGGGTTATGCCGGCCGCGAGGCGGTGGCGGGTGGCGAGGGCCTGATCCGCAATGCCTTGATCGTACTGGCGCTGCTGGCCATGGTGGCCTTTCTCCCGCGCCTGGTGAGTCGTTTGAGGCGGAAGCCAATGCTCGACATTGGCATGCTGAAGCGGCGGGTCGATACAGTAGAAGGCCTGGTACTGGATGTGCGTACCGCCACCGATTTCGTCGGCGAGCAGGGGCATATCGCCGGCGCCCTGAACCTGCCACTCGAGGAACTTGCCGCGCGCCTGGGCGAACTCGGCGAAGATCCGGAGGTGCCGATTGCGATCGTTTGTCGCACCGACAGACGTTCTGCCAAGGCCGCTGCGCTGCTGGCGCGCCAGGGCTTCGTCGATGCGCGCGTGGTGCGCGGCGGTATGACTGCCTGGCTGGCGCAGGGCTGGCCGGTCGAGGGCCGTACGGGTTCGGCCGCTGCAGGCAACTGGTGACGAATACTGTCGATCGCCAACGACCCACCCCAGGGTGCCGCGCGCAGTGGCCACGGTTTCCTTCTGGACAGCGCAGGGTCGCTCGGGATGCCGCGGCCTAGACGGGCGTCAGGCCGTGGACACGATTGAACGCCGTGTGAAATGCCAAAGGCGCGCGGTGTCCGATCGTGAGTGTGATCCGTCCCGGCTCGCTGTCACACTGATGCAGCTGGCCGGGCGCGATGCGCATTCGCGAACCGGTGGGGTCCCTCATCCCCATACCGCCCGATATCGCGATGACAGATGCCGCTGCAAGCGCAGACCCCGAGCGCGTGTCAGGGTTTCTTGACCACCAGCGGCGGGTGGTCACTACCGTGTTTCTTCGCCTGCTTGGCCGCCTTTTTCTCCTTGGCAGTGTGCTGCGGTGGTTTCTTCGACTCCTTGTTGGAGTGCTGTTCACGGTTGGACATATCGGCTTCCTTCAGAGCGGTGCTACCGGTGCGTGCTACGTCATGTAGTGGCTGAGGCCGGGCGCCAGCCGCCGCTACGGCACTGTGCGCTGTTGCAGATCATACGTCCGCGTTGATTTCTCCCGCGAGCGACTTTTTTGGCCGGATGTCACAAGGGCAGGCATGGATTTTGCCGCCGCGAGGGTGGGGTGAGGACTGGGTACCGGTCGGCCGAACCACCGGGCCTACTCTGATGTCAGGTCATCAAAAATTCATATTGCTGTCACGTTGCGGCGGGTCGCATCTGAGAAAATTTCAGATGGATTACAGACACCTGTCGCAGATCATGGACCTGAAAAAACTTCTCCGCGGACTTCAGCGGCGCCTGCCCTTCGGTGGGATAAGGCGTCTGACGCCCTGTGACCACATCCAGTCGGTCCTTTCGCGGCTGCAGGGGAGGGAA